>JAYUBA010001090.1:0-4079 GCA_043741075.1 Frigoriglobus sp. | reverse complement strand
CCGCCCGCCGGGCTCGATTTGGTGTTCCGCATCCGCCGGCTGCGGCACCGGCCCGTCGCCCCCGGCGGTCCGCCGGTGTGCCCGAGCGAGGACGGGCTCACGCGGAGCCGGCGCGTCACGTGCGACCGGTGCGGGGTGTGCTGGCACCCGGCGCGTGCCCGCCGGTTCCCGCTGCCGGTGATCGAACCCGCGCCCTGACCCGAAGTCGGCCCTCGACCTGGTTCGGGAACGGCCCGCGACACCTTCGGCCGCGCCCAGGAGCCGATCGCCTCGGGCTGCGCCCTGGACCGAACCTACCACCCCTTACAAAGGAGAACCCGCGATGACCCCGTTTACCCGCACGACGGTGCGGGACTTCCGCATCCTGTTCGCCCGCTGCGTCTCGGGCCGTCCGCGGGGACCGGCCCCGCCCGTCGTGATCCAGACCAAGGACGAGGTCCGCACGCTGGCGGCGACCACGGCTGAAGGCGTCACCCTCACCCACGCCGCGCCAGCGTTGAAGGAGAGCGACGACCTGCTGGTGCTGCCGGCGGCTGTGTTGGAGGAGGTCGAGGGCGGAACCGAGGAGGCCGTGGCGCTGGACCGCCCGTCGAAACTCCGGGGCGTGCTCCGGTGGCACGGCGGGAGTACCCCGCGGACGTTGCCCGTGGAACTGATCCTGCCCGGCAAACAGCACGAGCTTCCCCCACCGCCCGCGTCGTCGGTTGTTCCACCGAAGGTGCTGACCGCGCTGCACGAGTGCGGCCGGACCGCGGCGAAGGAGAGCGGCCGGTACGCGTTGTCGAAGGTGCAGATCCAGGGCAAAGCGGGTCGTATCGTCGGGACGGACGGCAAGGCCGCGCTCCTCTGGAACGGGTTCCCGTTCCCGTTCCCCGACGACGTGCTCGTGCCCGCGGTGCCCGTGTTCGGCTCCAAACCGCTGGTCCGCATCACGGAGGTGAAGATCGGCCGCACCGCGACGCATCTGGTCGTAACCGCGGGGCCGTGGGCGGTGTGGCTCCCGACCGATGTGAAAGCAAAGTACCCCGACGTCGCCGGCGTGATCCCGAGGTACGCTCCGACCACGGTCACCATCGACCCGTCCGATGCGGCGGCGCTGCTCCCGGTCCTGCCCGGCCTGCCCGGCGGGGACCACGAACTGCGACCCGTGACGCTCGACGCGGAGCGGATCGTGCGGGTCCGCGGTCGAACCGAAAGCGGCGAGCGGATCGGTGAAACGAAAGAAACGTCGCTGCCACAATCGACCACCACCGGTCCCGCGGTCGGTGTCGTGCTCGACCGCCGGGTGCTGGCCCGTGCCCTCGTGCTGGGGTGCCGCACCCTGAAGTTGACCCCCGACAAGCCCGCCGTCTTCACCGGAGACTGCGTCACGTTCGTCGCGGCGCAACTCGATCCGGCCCTACTTGCGCCGCCCGTAGCAGGCGAACCCGAACCGATTCCTACCCCCACCACGACTCTCGAAAGGCGACCAACCGTGAAACCCGAAACCAATGGCCACACCCCGCCCCGCGGCGACCCGGCCGACCCGCTGGAACTGGCCGAAGACCTCCGCGCCACTCTGTCCGACGCCGCGAGCAAAGCCGCCCGATTGGTTGCGGTGCTGCGACAGGGCAAGAAGGAGAAGAAGGTGCTCTCGGCGGTGCTGACGAACCTCAAGCAGTTGAACCTGGGAGGCACGTCATGAGTGCCATCGTGACCCAGCGGTGCCACCGACTGGCCGACTCGCTCGCGGAGTTGAAGGTCAAGGTGCGTGCGGCCCTGGCAACCGAACTGGCCGGGGCGATCGGCACCGCCGTCCGCGACGTGCTGGTGGTGGCCCTCGTCGATCGCATGATTGCCCCGGCCCGGTCGGTTCCGGCGCAGACGCCGCCGACCCGTACGACGGGCTGGCGGGACGACGAGGACGACCGCGAGCGGGACCAGTGGGGCTACGTCCGCGACTCGTGGGACGAGCCCGAAAACCCCCGCGAGCGCCCCCGGTCGCGGTACGAACCCGAGGAGGCGGACGACGTGGACACGACGCCCGCTGTGCCCACGGCCGCGGCGGTCGCGGTGGGCGTCAACGTCGGCCGGTGGTGGTTGGCCAAGAAGGGCAGTGTTCCCGCCGCCATCGGGTTCGGCGTGCTGGCCACGGGTCTGGGCCTGGCCGGCGGTCCGGTCGCCCGTGCCGCCCTCGCCGTGCTCGCCGCCGCCGCCGACATTCTCGTCGCCGAGTCCGCCCTCGCCCGGATCGACCCGTCCTGAACCGACTCTCGTCGCTCCCATTTCCCGTTCGCAACACAGTCCATCCCGATTCCCGGCGTGCAGCACTCTGCGCCGCCGGGAGTGTTGCGCACCGGACAACGGGAGCGACTTTTCCCCGACCCGATTTCACACAACCCGAACAGAACCCACCATCCCCAACGGAGGAACGTCCCATGTCCGCGACCGCAACCATGAACGGCAAGCCGCAGCGCAAGCAACTCGGCGACCAACTCGACCGCCTCGACGGGATCATCGACGCCCTGGCCGAGGGCCTCAACCAGGCCGTGGCCGACGCGTGCCGCGACGGGGCGCGTGCGGCCGTCCGCGACGCGATCATCGAGATTGTCTCGAACCCCGAACTGCGGGCCATGCTCGCCCCGCAGGCCGTGCCCGTGCCCGCCGCGCCCCCGATCCCCGTGACCCCGCCGGAACCGAAGCAGCCGGGCCTCTGGAGCCGGCTGAAGGCGAAGGTCGCCGCGGCCCGGACCGCCGTGGTCGCGTTCGTGGCGAAGGCCAAGGTGGCGGTCGTGGCGAAGGTCGCGGCCGTGACCACCACGGTCGCCGCGGCCGGCACCGCGGCCGGGGAGGCGCTCCCGGTGCGCCAGGCGCTGGGGGTGGCCCTGGGCGTCGGGCTGCTGGTCGGGCTCGTCTGCTACCAACTGCCGGAATCGGCGTCCGCGGCCGTCGCCGGGGCCGGTGCCGCCTGCACCGCGGTCGCCGTGCAGGTCGGTAACTGGCTCAAGCGTGCGGCCCGCCGGCTGGGCCTGTTGAGTTGATCTCGTGCGGCGGATCGGATGCGATCGAGTGCGGAGTTGGGATGTGAAGCCGGCCGGTCACGGCGCTCGCCTCCGGGCGGGTGCTTCAGCCCGTGCGGTCTTCTCGTTTCGTCTCCGCACTCCGTAGCCTTCGATCCGCTGCCGTCACTTCACCCTTCAACTCCCGACCCGAACCGGAGTGAGCCGTGATCTTTGTTGCCCTGTTGATCTTCGTGTTCCTGGCCTGGGCGACGTGGGCCGTGTCGGTGGCGTGCTACACGTCCACGTTCACCGACGCGGCCGACCTGACCGCCGACCCGAACTACGCGACCGTCTCCGGGTGGGCCGTCGCCGCGGTGGTGGTGACGAGCTTCGTCCCGTTCCCGTTCGGCTACTTCGCGGCCCTCGTCGCCTGGGGCGTCGCCGTGTACGGGTGCCTGAACCTGTCGAGCGCCCGGGCGACGGCGCTGTTCGCCTACCTGGCCGGCTGGTCGGTGGTCACGCGACTGGTGATCCTGGGTGTGTTGAGCGCCACCGCGAAATGAGTTCCTCACGCGCCTTCCCGGCAACCCCTTTGGAGTTCGACATGTCGTACCTGATCGCCGCTATCCTGATTGCAATTCTGGCGTTCTGAAGTGCTTCCGTCTCATGCCCGATCCGCATACACCGGAGTAACCGCGGTGGCGAACACTGTGCCCGTCGATGAACTACACCTGACGCTGCACATCCCCGACGACACGCCCGAGGAGACGGCCAGAGTGATTCGCCGGACGCTTGCCGGCGACGACTTCATGGACCGGCTGCGCCGGGCCGTGCTCGCCGCTCTCCGAGCGTTCCCCGAGTTGAACGACGTCAGCGTGTCACTGACCCGTTGAGACGGGAACGATGTCCCCGATCCCGCCCCACGCTCCCCATCCGGGGAACGTCTGGGGCGCGAGCGGCAACGCAACCTCGTCACGCCTCCGGGGACGGTGTGCTTCTTTTTAGGACTACCGGACAAAACCTGAACGTATGAAGATCACACAGGCGGCCAGTTGGCACCACCCGAGGTAGTTTCGCGCGTTCCGGTCGAGTCGCCGC
>JAYUBA010001089.1:0-4080 GCA_043741075.1 Frigoriglobus sp. | reverse complement strand
CGCTGACTCCCCCCTCCCTTCAGGGAGGGGGGTAGGTTCTTCCCCCATCGCCCGCTCGAAGTCCTCGAAGGTGACGTGCCGCACCACATCGACGGCGGGCCAGTAGTCCAAGCCGGCGCGGCGCAACGAGCGGTCGTCGAGGCGGAAGCCGAGGCGGCCGATCAGGTGCAGCCGCGCCCCGGTCGCGGCGCACAGCCGGGCCACGTTGCCGGTGTTCGG
Source organism: Frigoriglobus sp. (assembly GCA_043741075.1). GTDB lineage: Bacteria > Planctomycetota > Planctomycetia > Gemmatales > Gemmataceae > Gemmata. The sequence goes on along the minus strand of JAYUBA010001089.1, from coordinate 3,861 downwards.
CGGAATCTCCGGCTCCCACAGCGCGACGTGCAGCATGGTGTGTTGAAGCCGTCTGTAGCGGTCGGGCGCGTTGTACCGGGCGCGTCGTGCGGCGATCACGAAATCCGGCCCCGCGGCGCGCGATGTGGTGTTCAGCCGGCGCGTCCTACGAATGACAATATGGGTTGTACGCGGCGGGCGGTTTCGGAGTCGGACGAATGGCCGAAAAGAACTCACCTTCGCTCCCGCCGCGGTGGCGCCCCGACGCGATCGCCGTCACGCTCCTCGTCGCGGGCGGGCTGCTGGCGGTCGCGGTGGCGTCGTCGCGCGCGCTGACCGGCGAAACCAACGTGTTCGGGCCGTGGGGCGAGCGCGCGGCCGGGCCTCTGGTCGAACCGCTCGGCTGGGCCGCCCTCGTGCTGCTCGCCGGCTGGTTCGCCGTCGCGGGGCTGCTGGTGGTCAACCGCAAGGCCGGGCGGCTCGCGCTGCGCTTCGCGGGGTGGGGCGTGCTCACCGTCGTCGCGGCGGTCGGCGTGGACTGGTTCGGCGCGGGGCTGACTTCGCCCTCGGTCGCGGGCCGCGGCGGGTCGGTCGGCGCGTACCTCCGCTTCGGCCTCGAAGACGCGACGCAGCCGGAAGTCGCCTTCGTGCTGTTCGCGCTCGCGCTGGTGGGCGGGTTGTGGCTGGCGGCCGACAGGCTGGTGATTCGTTCCGCACACGTCCTGGGCGTCGCCCTACGCGTACTGTGGCGGGGCGCGGGGTGGGTGAACGACCGCTGCGCCGACGCGATGGAGAAGGTTCTCGCGTGGGCCGCGGCGGCGGCGAAAGGCGTCGGCCGCGGCACGTCCGCCGCTTGCGGCTTCGCGAGTAAAGCGCTCGCGAGTAAAGCGCCCGCGAAGCCAGAAGCGACGGAGAAACTTGCGAAGGTGATGCCGGCAAAGAAGCCGAAGGTCGCGGTTCCGGTGTCGGTGTCGGTCGATACCCCGGCCCCGGTGGGGTCGCCGATTCCCCGCGAAGCCGCGAGCGGCGCGGACGAGGCGCGCCCCGATGTGAAGCACGAAGACATCCCGATTCACGTCCACGCCGGGCCGAAACTCGCGCCGATGCTGCGCGCCGCGCCGCCACCCGACGAACAACTGTCGAACGTCGATTACGAGCTGCCGCCGCTGTCGCTCCTCAACGACGCCGAGCCGTTCCCGGTCGAGGACCACGAGCTGAAACTGCGCGAGGTCGCGGTGCTGCTGGAGAAGGCGTTCCTCGACTACGGCGTGAACATCAAGGTGGTCGGCATCCACACCGGGCCGGTCATCACGCAGTACGAGATCGCGCTCGAAACCGGGCTGCGGCTGAACAAGGTGACCAACCTCGCCGACGACCTGGCGCTGAACCTGAAGGTATCGGCGGTGCGCATCGTCGCCCCGCTGCCGGGCCGCAACACGGTCGGCATCGAGGTGCCGAACGAGATCCGCCAGACGGTTCAACTGAAGGAACTCGTCGCCGCGCTCGCGGGCACGCCGAAGGTGTCGAAGTTCAAGCTGCCGCTGTTCATCGGCAAGGACGTGGAGGGCCGCCCGCTCGCGTTCGACCTCGCCACGATGCCGCACCTGCTCATCGCGGGCAGCACCGGCACCGGGAAGTCCGTGTGCCTGAACACCATCATCGTGAGCCTGCTGCTCACCCGCCGGCCGGACGAGTGCCGGATGATCCTCATCGACCCGAAGAAGGTGGAACTGAGCGACTACGCGCAGATCCCGCACCTGATGACGCCGGTGGTGACGAAGGACGAGAAGGCGGCGGCGATCCTGGCGTGGGCGGTGGAGAAGATGGAGGAGCGGTACGAGTGGCTACACCGCGCCCGCGTGCGGAACATCGTCGCGTACAACGACCTGCCGTTCGCGGAGGTCGCCCGCCGCGTCAACCCGGACACCGAGGACGAGCTGCGCGCGATCCCGCGCAAGATGCCGTACATCGTCATCGTCATCGACGAGGTCGGCGACCTGATGATGAAGATGAAGAAGGAGATCGAGGGCAACATCATCATGCTCGCGCAGAAGTCGCGGGCGGCCGGCATCCACCTGATCCTGGCGACCCAGAAGCCGACGGTGGACGTGGTGACGGGCCTCATCAAGTCGAACCTGCCGGCGCGCATCTGCTTCCGCGTGACGAACCGGTCCGACAGCGCCGTGGTTCTGGACGAGAAGGGCGGCGAGCGGCTGCTGGGCATGGGCGACATGCTGTTCCTCCAGATGGGCGTGCTGACGCGGGCGCAGGGCGCGTACGTGGAGAACGAGGAGATCGAGCGGGTGGTGAACGCGATCGCCACCGACACGCCGAACTACGACAGCGAGTTGCAGAACCTGAAGACCCGCGAGCAGCTCGAGGCCGCGGCGGGGGGCGAGGGGGGCGAGAAGTTGCGCGAGCGCGACCCGCTGTACGAGCAGGCGGTGGAGGTGGTGATCCGCGAGCAGCGGGGCAGCACGTCGCTGCTCCAGCGCGCGTTGGGGATCGGGTACGGGAAGGCGTCGCGGTTCATCGACTACATGGCCGAGGACGGCCTCGTCGGCGCGTACAACGGGAGCAACGCCCGGCAGGTGATGCTCACCCACGAGGAGTGGGAGGCGCGGAAGAAGGCCGCCGCGGTGTCTTGAAGCGAAAGTCGCACGAACGACGTGGCCGGGTCAGGTGCGGCCTTGCCAAACCGACGGGTCGCGGGACGTGTGGAACACCGCGGTAACGACCACCCGCCCGGGGCGGTCGCGGTAGTAGACGCAGTACGGGAATCGGGCCAACGGTGCCTCCCGCGTGTCCCCGAGCGCCACCGGGTAGCGGTCCGGTTGCCCGGCGATCACGTCGAGGACGCGCTGCAACTCGGCCAGGAAGTCGGCCCCGATCCCGACCTGATGCGCCTCGTACCAGCGGGCCGCCTCGTCGGTCTCGTCTCGGGCGGCGGCCCGCATGACGACCGGCGTACTCACGACCGGCCCAACCGGTCGAGGATGTCGGCCTTCACCTGCGCCCACGGCACGACGTCCTCGGGCCGGGCGTCGTCCTCGGCGGCCCGGCGGACCAGTTCGTCCCGCTTGGCCCGCGAGAGGGGCGGGCGGGGTTGGGCCGGAAGGCTATCCCAGATGGCCTGGGCGAGGGCGATCCGGTCGTCCACGCTGAGGCGATCGATACCCAACTCTTGGAGCGTCGGCGGCATGCGGGCCTCCTAAAACGAGTGTATCCCAGCATACCACCGCCGGCCGACCTCTGCTATCCCGGCAAGCAGCGGGGCAGGTGATGCCGACGTATGAGGAGTGGGAGGCGGAAGCAGGCCGCCGCGGTGTCGTGAGGTGTGAGCCGCGAACGCGACATGGCCGGGTCCGGCGCCGCGACCGGTTAGGCCGTTCTCTGTTCAGAAGCCTTTCTTGAACATGCCGACGACCTCCTGCTCCGACCACCTGAAGTACATGACCACCACCCACCGCTCCGGGTCGGTCGGATCAGACCACCGGTGCCACTCCCGCCTCTTGGGGTAGATACTCTTGCCCCCATTCCACCACTCCGGTCCGAACTGGTCCACCTCCGGTCCCCATTCATGCCGTTCCGCTGGAGGTCCAAGCAGCATCTCAACTTGCGCTCGGCTTGTCCCCTTCTGGACTTGACCGAACATCTCCGCGACCCTCCGGAAGTCGAGGGGCTGGGGCGGACCGGAAACCCGGGACCGCCCGGCTTGCCGATCCCGCTCGATGTCCGTGGCTAGTTGCCGGGTCCAGAGGAGCAGAACCACGATTACGGCCAGCCACGCCAGATCGATGAAGATTTGGGTCTGACGCGGGGTCAGTAGCTGCTCACTCTGCGGCTGGGGTCTATCAGTGCAAGCCGGTCGCGGCGGGTAGC
>JAYUBA010001088.1:0-4087 GCA_043741075.1 Frigoriglobus sp. | reverse complement strand
AATCTTCGGCAGCCCTGGAAGGGCGATTGTCTGTAGCCAGGGTCGTGAGACCCTGGACCCGATGACGAACGACGCACCCATGACCACCCTCGTCCTGTTCCTCCTGATCTTCCTCGCGGCGGGGTTCACGCTGCTCGCGGCGAACCTCGTGCTGGGCTGGTTCATCCGCCCGAACCTGCCGAGCGCGGGGAAGAGCGAGGTGTACGAGTGCGGCGAGCAGCCGGTCGGCGACGCGTGGGTCCAGTTCGACCTGCGGTTCTACGTCGTCGCGCTCCTGTTCGTCATCTTCGACGTGGAACTGGCGTTCTTCTTCCCGTGGGCGGTGGTGTTCGGCAGCGCGATTCGAACCGCGGACGAGGAGCGGCCGGTCGCGCAGCGCGTCGAAGCGGCGGCGAACCTTCAGCCGCGGGGCGGCGCGCCGGACGCCGCACCGCCGGCCCCGGCCGCGGCGAAGAAGCTCGCGTGGCTCGCGTTCGCGGACATCCTGGTGTTCTTCGGCGTGCTGCTGGTCGGGTTCGCGTACCTGTGGCGCCGCGGCGACCTCGAATGGGTTCGGAGTGTGGCCGCGCAAGACAGTGTGAGCGCGAGTGCAAAACAGTTGGAACAAAGCCCGGCGGCGGCCGTCGCCGGGGTTGCGGAGGTGCAACGTGGGACTTCTTGAAGGGTCGATGGAAGACAACTTCATGGTCACGTCGCTCGAAGCGGCGATCAACTGGGCGCGCGAGTCGTCGCTGTGGCCCATGACGTTCGGGCTGGCGTGCTGCGCCATCGAGATGATGGCGACCGGCGCGCCGCGGTTCGACATCGACCGGTTCGGGGCCGGCGCGTTCCGCGCGTCGCCGCGCCAGGCCGATCTGATGATCGTCGCGGGCACGGTGAACCTGAAGATGGCGGACCGCGTGCGCCGCCTCTACAACCAGATGCCGGACCCGAAGTTCGTGATCGCGATGGGCGCCTGCACCTGCGGCGGCGGGCCGTACTACAAGTACGGCTACAACGTCGCCAAGGGCGTCGATCTGGTCGTGCCCGTTGACGTGTACGTGCCCGGCTGCCCGCCGCGCCCGGAGGCGCTGCTCGAAGGGCTGATGCGCGTTCAAGATAAGATTCGCAACATGCGCGGGCTGACGAAGGGCGACCGCGCGGAGGTGCCGATCCCGACGCGCACGGGCCGCGTCCTGCTGCCGGCGGAACTGGCCGACGACGCGCGGGCGGTCGCGTTCCTGGCGGAGACCAAGGAGCGCGCCAAGCCGGTGAAGGCATGAACCCGGCCCCCGCGTTCGCCGAAGTGTACGCCGAACTTCGGCGGATCGCGGCGGCGCGGCTCGCGTCGGAAGCGCCGGGCCAGACGCTCGACGCCACCGCCCTCGTTCACGAAGCGTACCTGCGCATCGTGAACGCGAGGCCGCAAGCGGCGTGGGCGGACCGCAACCACCTCCTCGCCACCGCCGCCGAAGTCATTCGCCACATCCTCATCGACCGGGCACGCGCGAAGGGCCGCGCGAAGCGCGGCGGGGGCCGCACGCGGCTCGACCTGCGTCAGCCGATCCCCGTGTACGACCTCCTGCCGGACGACCTGCTCGACCTGAGCGAAGCCCTCGACGCGCTGGCCGCCGAAGACCCGTCGAAGGCCGAACTGGTGAAGCTGCGGGTGTTCGGCGGGCTGTCGGTCGAAGAGGCCGGGACCGTGCTCGGCGTTTCTCGGGCCACCGCGGATCGGCACTGGGCGTACGCCCGCGCGTGGCTCCACGATCGCCTTTCCTCCGGCGGATGACATTTTTCAGAATCCGTGAGGCGCGCCGCACGCCGACGACGCTTTCGGGGATAATCGCACCGCCCCGGAGGTCTGCCCATGCCCGTCGATCCGAAACGCGTCGAAACGATCTTCAACGCGGCTCTGGGGATCGCCCCGCCCGACCGCTCCGCGTTCCTCGCGGTCGAGTGCGGGGCCGACGCCGAACTCCGCGCGCGCGTCGAGCGGTTGCTCGCGGCCCACGCCGACCTCGGCGACCCGGCCACCGCCGAGTTGCCCGCCGATCCGCCGACCGCGACGTTCGGTGACGCGGGGGCCACCGAGGACCACACGCCGCGACCGGATGCCGGGACCGTGATCGGCGGGAAGTACAAGCTGATCGAGGAGATCGGCGAGGGCGGGATGGGGTCGGTGTGGATGGCCCAGCAGACGGAGCCGGTGAAGCGGGTCGTGGCAGTCAAGCTCATCAAGGCCGGGATGGACTCCCGCGCCGTCCTCGCGCGGTTCGAGGCCGAGCGCCAGGCGCTGGCCCTGATGGACCACCCCAACATCGCCAAGGTACTCGACGCGGGTGCCACACCGGACGGCCGCCCGTTCTTCGTCATGGAGCTGGTCAAGGGCGTCCCCATCACCGAGTACTGCGACGCGCGGAAGCTCACCCCGCGGCAGCGGCTGGAACTGTTCGTGCCGGTGTGCAACGCGATCCAGCACGCGCACATGAAGGGCGTGATCCACCGCGACATCAAGCCGAGCAACGTGCTGGTGGCGATGTACGACGACCGCCCGGTGCCGAAGGTGATCGACTTCGGCATCGCGAAAGCCACGGGGCAATCGCTGACCGACAAGACGCTCATGACCGGGTTCGGGGCGGTGGTCGGCACGCCGGAGTACATGTCGCCGGAGCAGGCCAGCCTGAACAACCTGGACGTGGACACGCGCTCGGACGTGTACTCGCTCGGGGTGCTGCTGTACGAACTGCTGACCGGCACCACCCCGGTGGACCGCAAGTCGCTCGGCCGGGCGGCGCTGCTGGAAGTGCTGAGGATCGTCCGCGAGGTGGAAGCCCCGAAGCCGAGCGCCAAGTTGAGCACCATCGACACCCTGCCGAGCGTGGCGGCCAACCGCGGGACCGAGCCGAAGAAGTTGTCGAAGATGATGAAGGGGGAACTCGACTGGGTGGTGCTGAAGGCCTTGGAGAAGGACCGCGCCCGCCGCTACGACACGGCCAACGGCCTGGCCCGCGACATCCAGCGCTACCTCGCCGACGAGATCGTCGAAGCTCGTCCGGCGAGTGCCAGCTACCGCGTCCGCAAGTTCGTCCGCCGGCACAAGGGCCGCGTCGCGGCGACGGCCGCGTTCCTGGCGCTGCTGGTCGCGTCGGTCGCCGTGAGTAGCTGGTGGGCGGTGAAGGCGACGCGGGCCGAGGCGATGGCGGAGGAGAAGCGGATCGAAGCGGAAGAGAACGCCAAGCAAGCCACGGAGAACGCGGCGCTAGCGAAAGCGAATGAAGACACCTGGGCCAAGGTGTATGGACAATATCACGAGGCCGTTGTTTCTGCCGAGATTCGCAGCATCGGTTTGCAAATCGATCTCGATCTGGCCGAATTGCGGTCGAACCCGCAAATCGGCTTGTTGCGCCTTGCCCACCCGATGAAGGAGAAGGTGACCTACCACACGTTCAGTCCGCCGAATTTTACGACGACCAACGTCTTCCATCTTGGGGGCGACCCGAAGTTCATCGAACTCAAGGAGTTCGTCACGGCGGCGGTCCTGACCACCGGCCAGGACTACGCCCCGCTGCTGCCGCCGCTCACGCACGATGGCAGTGCGGTGCGGTCATGCCAGCTCAGCCCGGACGCGAAGGCTGTGATGACCCACGGCTACGACGGCACCGTGCGGCTCTGGGATTCGGCGACGGCCAAGCACCTTGCCACGCTCCGCGAGCGGGACGAACGCGTTCTCGTCTGCGGCTTCAGCCCAGACGGGGCCACGGCCGTGACCGACGACACGACTGGCGTCGCCCGCTTCTGGGATGTCGCCACAGGTAAACTCAGGGCCAAGACCTCAGCGCGGCCGGAGCGGTACGGATACCCGCCCGGCTGGACGTATGAGCGGATCGCATCCTCCATTCTCGGCACCGCGCACGTCGGCTCAGCCTTCTCTCCAGACTATTACACCAATTACGCGGACGAAATCGTACAGATTGAAGCCAGTCGCTTACTCACCGGTCGCGTCGTGCTAACAGTACAGCGCGGGTTCAGATGACGCATTTATGCCGCTGTTTCTTGTGGGACTTGGCGGCCTGAGTGTTGCGCCTCTGGTGGTACCGGAGCACGT
>JAYUBA010001087.1:0-4088 GCA_043741075.1 Frigoriglobus sp. | reverse complement strand
GCCTGCATCGCCTGTGCAGGCCAGAGGCCCACACCACAAGAAGAGGTCGCATCAATAGTCGAACGCGTTCTCGCCGAGACCGACGTTCAACTTCACGTCGCTGAAGCTGTACGCTTCAAACAGGTCGCCGACGGCCGCGCCGGACTTCGGCTGGTCGTACGCCTCGTACCGCACCGGCAGTTTCGTCTCCTTGTCCACGTACACGAGCATCCGGTGAGCGTAGCGGAAGGCGTGCGGGCGGCGGGTGAGAACCTCGTAGCGGACGACGTTCCGCCCGGCGAACTGGAAGTCGCCGGTGTACACCTCGACCGGGTTGTTGAGCGTCTTCTCGCGGGCGGCGGCGGCCGACACGCGGTCGAGGACGGCGGCCATCGTCCACTCGGTGACCGGGTGGCGGTTGGCGGCCAGGAACTTGGTGTCGTCGGTGTCGAGCGTCTGGAACCCCTTGGCCCCGGCGACGCCGGCCGGGCGGTACCGCATCTTCAGGTTCTTGCGGGCCGCGGAGTACGCGACCTCCGTGCCGGCGACGGCGTCGGGCCGGGCGAACCGCACGTACACGGCGGCCGGGTTGCTGCGCACCTTCATCTCCGCGACCTGTTCGGCGGAGAGGGTGCCCTTCACCATCTCCTGCCGGGTGAACGTGCAGGTGTAGTCGCGCGTCTTGCCGAGCGCGGTGCGGGCGTCGCCGAGCATGGCGGCGAGCGACTCGCCGCCGGCCTTGGGCGCCTCTGGCGCGGCCTTCGTATCCGTCTTGGCGGGTTCGGCCTTCGGCGGCTGGGCGATGACGGCCCCGCCCGCGAGTAGTCCGGCGCACGCTACCGCCGCCCACGTCTTCGTTCGCATGGTTCGCTCCCCCGACGAACAGGTTCCCCGACACTTTGGGGCGGCAAATAGCAACCATGCCGCGAGAAGGGAAGAGCAATTTCCGAGCGGAACTGAGAGCGTGCAATCAGTCCAGACGGATAACGAGGCGGAACCCGATGCCTTCGTTAAGGTAATCGGGAGTGCTCCCGCTGCGGCGCGCGGCGCGGCTGCGGTGGCCGGAGTCGTACCAGGAGCCGCCGCAGATGACGTATACATTCGTTTTATCGTACACTTTTTCGCACCATTGCCACACGTTGCCGTGCATGTGCATCAGCCCCCACGGGTGCGGCTTGTACTTCCCCTCGTTCGTGAAGTCCACCGCGCAGGTCCGCCCCAAAGAATCCCCCTTCGTGGCCGTCCCGTAGGGCACGTTCCCCTCACAGTTCGCCTCCGTGCCGTTCAGTTGGTCGCCCCAATAGAACGCGCGGGTGTTTCCCAACCCGCCACGACACGCGTATTCCCACGCGTCCTCGTGCGGCAACGCAAACGTGCCCGCCTTCCCGAACGCCTTCCGGATGCCGCCGTGCGCGTTCACCTTCTCCAGAAAGCCGCCCTTCCCGTCCTTCCCGCAGATCATGTCCCAGCTCACGTTCTCCACCGGGAAGCGGCTCGTATCAAGCCCGTTCGTGTTGTCCTTCTTCCAGTCGAAGTGGCTGGGATTGCTTCCCATCACCGCTATCCACTCCGCCTGTGTCACCGTGTACTTCCCCATCCAGAAGCCGTTCGTCTTGTACTTGCCGCGCTTCGCCTCCGTCTCGTCGTCCAACCACGTTGGGCGCTTCCCCTTGAAGAGCGTCTGGGTGATGTAGTCCTGTTCGGCCTTTGGGGAACCGAGTTGGCACTCGCCGGACGGTATCCAACAGAACGTCATCTTCACGCTGTCGGCGATCTCGATGTCGCGCGCTTCGTCAGCCGTGGGGGCTTTCGCGGGCACGGGGTCGGGGTCGGGTGTTTCGCCCTCCTTCGGCCCGGGCGGGTTGACCTCGGAATTGCGCTCCTTGGGCACAGGCGGATTGCCGCCCATCGGTTGCTCGGCACGGTCGGTGGGTTTGCTCGGCTCCGACTGCTTCCCAGACGGTAGGAGAGACATCGCGATGCCGACGACCAGGCCGAGCGCGAGCACGCTGCCGACCAGAATCGCGACGAACCGCCGCTTCGCGGGCTTCTCTCGTCCGCGATCGCTCCACACGGGCCGGGCGACGGGTCGCGGCTCCGGAGGCAGTTCCGTGGGTCGGGGCGGGGGAATGGGCGGAGGCCCGGTGCGCGCGGGGCGATCCGTCGGGGCCGCGTCCGGCAGCAGGACGGCCTTCGACCCGGTCACGGAGGTGTCCACCGGCTCGGACTGCTTCTGCGACTTCTGGAGCAGCGCCGCGAGGGTCGCTTCCCACTCGGCCGCGTCCGCGGGCCGGCGGTCGGGGTTCATCGCCACGCTCTTCACGATCAACGACACCAGTTCGCCCGGCACCTTGAGGTCGCGAAGCTCAAGTGTCGCGTCCGCGCCGGGTGCCGTCATCAGGTCGGCCATCACCATCTGGTAGGCGATGATGCCGAGGGCATATACGTCGTCGCGCGGGTCGGGCGTGCTGCCGAGCCGCTGTTCCGGCGGCGCGTAGTTTGGGGTGCCCGCCCCCTGGAGCGCGGACGGAAGCCGGGCGGCGTAGGCGGTCAGCGCGCCGGTCTCGCCGTCGGCCTTCGGCTGCATCACGACGCTGCCGATGCCGAAGTCGGTGATACGCGGGACCGCACCGGCCATCAGCACGTTGTGCGGCTTCATGTCGCGGTGGACGAGCGGCGGGTCGAACCGGTGGAAGCGCGCGAGCGCGCCGGCGATGGCGTGGAGCGTTCGCACCGCGCGTCCGAGGCGCTTCGGCAACGGCAGTTCGCGCCACTGCTCGATGGCGCCCGCGAGCGTGCCGCCTTCCACGAACTCGTACATCAGCCAGGGAATCTCGCCGTCGAGATTGCAGTCGAGAAGCGGGACGACGTTCGGGTGATCGCCGGCGTACTTCATCACCCGCACCACGACGTTCCGCTCGTGGGTGACGAGTCGGTTGCGAGCCGCAGGGTCGAGGCAGAACTTGACCGCCCGCGGCGCTTCCTTCGCGTTCCACGCGTGCCGTGCGAGCCAGACCTCGCCGAACCCGCCGCCGCCGAGCCGGCGGTCGAGCAGCCAACTACTCAGGCCCGGAACGGTGTCGCCCGCTGCGAACGCCGGGGCGGGCGGTATGATCCGCGCCACCTCTTCGGGCGTCTGGTCGCGCGTGCCGATAACAGGTTCGCTCATGGGCGGTTCTCACGGGATCATCACACGATACCCGATCCGCACGGCTTCGGGAAACGCGTAATATGAGCGGGAGCCGTCCCGAACGCCCGGAGCGCGTATGTCCGTTCAGATACTCACCATCGAGTCGCAGCCGTTCGCCGAGAACTCGTACCTCGTGTGGGACGACGGCGGCACCGACGCGTTCGTAATCGACCCCGGCTTCGAGCCGGAACTGATCGTCGAAGCACTGCAGGAGCGCGGACTTGCGCTCGTCGCCATCGTCTGCACGCACGGCCACTGCGACCACATCGCCGGGAACGCCGCACTCAAACAGGCTTACCCGGACGCGCCGATCATCATCGGCATCGGCGACGCGGCCATGCTCACCGACGCCAACAAGAACCTGAGCGGGGGGTACGGCTTCGATGTGATCAGCCCGCCGGCCGACCGACTCGTGACCGACGGCGAGGCGCTCACCGTCGCCGGGATCACAATGGACGTGGGCGAGATACCGGGGCACTCGCCCGGTCACGTCGTGTTCGTGTTGCGCGACACGAAGCCGACGCTGGTGCTGGGCGGCGACGTGCTGTTCCGCGGCGGCGTGGGCCGCACCGACTTCCCCGGCGGCAGCTTCCCGCAACTGAAGGCCGGCATCCGCCGCGTGCTGTGGCCGCTCCCGGACGACACCGTGGTGTACCCCGGACACGGCCCGGTCACCACCACCGGCCAGGAGAAGCGCACCAACCCGTACTTGGCGGACTGATCGCCTTTGCTTTGACCTCCCCCCTTGAGGGGGAGGTCGGCGGCGCTTCGCCGACGGGTGGGGGGAAGCGATGCGAGTGGTGTGACCTTTCCCCCCACCCGGAACGCGAAGCGCGTTCCGACCTCCCCCTCAAGGGGGGAGGTCAAAACCAGGAGTTGCGCGTTCGTCGGCGCGAGTCGGCACCACCCGCTCCAGCGC
>JAYUBA010001086.1:0-4095 GCA_043741075.1 Frigoriglobus sp. | reverse complement strand
GGAGTTCCGGCGCGCCGGGGTTGAGCAGCTCGCCGCCCACCGACGCGCCGAGCAACAGGCACGCGCCGATGGTCGCCATCGAGTACCCGGCCGCACGCATCAGCGGCACCACCACCGCGCCCAGGCACACCGCCGTGCTCGTCTGGCTCACGAGCGGGATGTTCACCAGGAAGCCGACGGCCACCACGCCCGGTACGAGCAGCCCGCGGACGGAGCGCAGCGGCTTCACCAGCAGCAGGACGAGGTGCCGCTCGCAGCCGGTGTGCTTGAGCACGTAGGCGAAGCCCATCGCGGTGCAGATGGGGACCACGAACTTCTCGTTGGAGAACGTGGCGAGGAACTCGCGCACCACGACCGGCACGTCGCCGGCCGCGGCGGCGATAATCAGCGCCGCGGAGAGCAGCACCAGCCGCACGTCCCAGCCCTTCACGACGAGCGCGACCGCGGCGGCGACCGCCAGTACCGCGACGACTCCGGGGAACCAGTCCATCGCGTGCGCTCCGGTGTGAACCTGTACCGGCGGCGCGGCGCGCGCGCGATGTGCGGCGCGCCACGGCGGCCGGATGAGCGTTTCCCGTAAACGGGTTGAAGTCAACCGGCCGCGCGCGGAATTGTCGCGGATACTGGAGGTGAACCGACCCATACAGAGACGAAGCGATGACGAACGACGCGAAGCTCGGCATGTTGGCCGGCGTGCTGGGCGTGATTGTCGCGGCCGTGCTGTTCGCCAACGCGCCGCCGCCGCCGACGGCCCAGTCGCAACCGAGTGCCGCCGGCGCGCCGACGAAGGAAGCACCCGCGACGCCGGAGGCGAGTACCGCCGCGCTGCCGTCCACGCCGGTGGGGCGCACGCGGAAAGACGTGGACGCGCAACCGGCCTCGCGCCAGGCGGGCGCGGACGAGGAGCCGTGAGGTGATTCGATGTTCCTGAGCGGGGGGCGTAAGCCCTCTGTGCTCTGGCGCCGCGAAGTGAGATTGCGATGCACAGGGGGCTTACGCCCCCCGCTCAGGACGTGTGCCGCAAAGAGTGCCACGTGCGCACCGCCCAGTCGCGGTCGGCGGCGCTCTCGATGTACACGTTGCACACCGCCAACTGACCCGCCGCGCCGGTCACGCCGCTCAGCCGCCACAGCGTGCGGCCGTCCTCCTCCACCGACCCGAACACCGCTTCGCCGTGCAAGCCGTCGCGGACCAGCGGCGGGAGCGCCTCCCCGTCCGGCAGACTCCGGCGACCCACCTCCGCCGCTTCCGCCGCGGTCGGCGCGTCGCCCCCCTGCTTGGTGAACCGGAGCGCGTGGAACCACACGGTCCGCGTCCGGTCCCACGCGGTCCAGGTGCGGTCCTCGTTCCGCTCGCGGGCCAGTTCGCCCGGCACTTCCACCGACCACCCGCCGTCGAGTTGCACCCGCACCGGCCACCGGCGGTAGCCGACGCGCCCGCCCCCCGCGGGAACCGGCAGCGGCCCGGTGCGCCGCCACAACTCGATGCTCAACACCCGATCGTTCGGCGTGACGCAGAACCCGTCGTCGTCGCCCTCGATCGCGGTGAGCAGTTCCAGCCACTCGGCCCACGGCAGTTCGCCCGCCGGGTCCAACTTGAACGCGCTGGCGAGGTCGTTGGCGATCTGATCGGCGAGTTCGCCCTCCTCCTCGGACTGCGGCGGGCGCCAGAAGAAGTCGCACCACAGGCGCACGAGCGCGCGGCGGCGGTAGAACGCGGCGTCCGGGTCCGGGTGCCACCACGCGAAGAAGTCGCGGCCCTTCGCCGGGTCGGCGGCCACCTCGGCGAGCCACCGCCGCGCCCGCGGGCCGAGCGGCGTGAACACCTCCGCCGGGTACGTGAACCCGTGCCCGGCCGGGACACCCACACAGCGGGAATGCGCGGCCGAAGCCGAAGCGGTCGCGCACGCGTCCGCGAGCCACCGCAGGAAGTGGCCTTCGACCGCGGCGCGCTGGCGGGTGCGGAAGTAGCCGGTCGGGTCGGTGCAGTCGTCGGCGACCCACGAGAAGTCGAACTCGTCGGCCATCTGGCGGAACAGGTCGCAGAGGTGGGCGTGGTAGCCGGGTCCGGTCGGGGACGTGACCGCGGTGACGCGGAGCCGCCCGCTCGCGCCCAACCGCACCTCGGCCGGTGGCGACGCGGGGTGCAGCACGAGCAGGAGAACGGGCTTCTCCCCGCCGTCGCGGACGACGCGGGCGTCGAGAACCGCGTCGCCGAGACCCTCGCACCAGACGGCGACGCGGGCGAGCCAGTCGCGCGCCGCGGTGCGCGACAGGCGCTCCGCCACGTCGAGTTGGCCGGTGAGGGACAGTACGATCGGCATTGCGGGCAACCCGCGCCCGTGGGATGAGAGGAATCCTTCGCCCGTCAGTGTACGAAGGTGCGCGCCGGGGGGAAGGTGAGAAGAGGTGCCGGCGCTCTCACACCACGGGCGGGGCGGTGAGGACGCGGATCGCGGTCTTGTTGCGGCCGGTGGTCTTCGCGTCCTTCTCCGCTTCCGCCGCGACCGCCCGCAACTGCTCGTAGGTCGTCGGAGAGATCGCGTCCACGACCGCCACGCCCACGCTGATCGTCATGCGGATCGTGTGGCTCGTGTTGTTCCGGTCGGTGTAGACCGTGTGCCCCGCTTCCACGCCGGCCCGCAACCGCTCCGCCAGCACCTCCGCGCCGGCCAGGTCCGTACCGGGGGCGACCACCAGGAACTCTTCCCCGCCCACGCGGCCCACCGAGTCCGACGCCCGGATCGACGCCTGGATGATCCCGGACAGCCACACCAGCACCTGATCCCCGGCCGTCAGCGAGTGGTCCCGGTTCACCTGCCCGAAGTGGTCCGCGTCGATCATCACCAGCGCGAACGGGGCCGGGGTGCGCTCCCGCCGGCGCAGTTCGTTCTTCGCGATCGCGTCGATCGCCCGCCGGTTCGCCAGGCCGGTCAGCGGGTCGGTCGCCGCCATCTTCTCCAGCAGGTGATTCGTCCGCTGAAGTTGGAGCAGAGCCTGTTCCAGTTCCAGCGTGCGCGTGTGAACGCGCTGCTCCAGTTCCAGGTTCAGTTTGCGCAGGTCGTGGAGGAGTTGCTCGTGGCTGCGTTCCAGCAGCAGGCCGCCGCAGATGGTGCGGAGCGTCTGGATCAGGTCCGCGCACCGCCACGGCTTGAGGACGAGGCGGTGAACCTGCGTGTGGTTGATGGCGTCCACCGCGTCCTCGATCCGGGCCGTGCCGGTGAGGAGCACGCGGGCCGTGCGGGGTACGGTGCGGCGGACCCAGTCGAGCAGTTGCAGGCCGCTCTCGTCGGGCAGTTGCAGGTCGGACACGACCACGTCCACCGAGCGCAGGGCCAGGACCCCGCGCGCCTGCCCGGCGCTGGAGGCGGTGACCACGTCGAAGTCGTTCCCGAGTTGCGCCGCCAGGATGGCGAGCACCGCCGGGTCGTCATCGACGGCCAGTACCGAACACTTATACCGGGTGACGTTCATGGGCGTACCTGCCGTCGAAGTTCCCGGTCGCCGGTATCCGGCCATGAGTCGAATGACGAACTCACGACGCGCGCTCCTAAATGCGGAGCCGGAACCCGGAGCGCGAAGCCTTTCGCGCGCTATGCACACGAGTGTACCTCACAACGGAGGGTCGGGTCACGCGGTAGGCGTAACTTAGCCGGGAAATGCCGAAAGATGCGGTCAGGCTAGCCAGGAAATTTGAGACTATCTCGCGGATTCGGACGATTTCGACCCGACGCGATACAAACCGGCACGAAAATCGGGTGGAGCGGCGGGCGGAAAAATACCGATTTTAGTTCTCTTGCCGCTTGATCGGCGGAGAAATACCGCCTACAATCGGGCTGATTAATGGGGTCCGCCCCCGGAACATAACGCGATACGAGCCGTGCCACCGCCGGCTCGACTGGACAGTCTTGCGAGTAGGCTCGCTCGACGGAAACGCCCACGCCCGGCCAACTTACGCCTGAACACAGGTCGGCCGGCTCCGGACGAAACCGTCGATTCGCCAAGACCGTTCGTCGAGTCGGGGATTTTTTTCCCCCTCACCCAATGTCACCGGTGAGGCGCCGCCACCGCCGTTTCTCGATTGTGATCCGTTGAC
>JAYUBA010001085.1:0-4097 GCA_043741075.1 Frigoriglobus sp. | reverse complement strand
ACGTCGGCGCGCTGCCCGGTCTGGTGACGCGCCGCGACGTGCTGGTGGCCGACCAGTTCGCGCACAACTCCATCGACGAGGGGTTGAAACTGGCGAAGGCCCGCGGGGTGCGAACGGCCAAGTTCGCGCACAACGACCCGGCGGCGCTGGACGAGGCGCTCCGCGCGCTCCGGCCGTTCCGGCACGCGGTGATCGCGGTGGACGGCGTGTACAGCATGAGCGGCCAACTGCCGCCGCTGGCCGAGTTCCGCCGCGTCGCCCGCGACCACAACGCGTGCCTGTACGTGGACGACGCACACGCGACCGGCGTCCTCGGCGCGTGCGGGCGCGGCACCGTCCTCGAGGCGCTCGGCGATTACAACAACGTGCTGGCCGTCGGCTCGCTCTCGAAGGGGTTCTCGTGCCTGGGCGGGTTCGTGGCCGGTACGCAGGACGCGATCGACGTGCTCAAGCTCCGCTCCAACGCGCTCATCTTCGGCGGGCCGGTGCCGCCCCCGTACCTCGAAGCGGTGTGTACGGTGGTGGACATCCTCGCGTCCGCCGAGTACCCGGCGCTGCGGGCCAAACTGGACGCGAACGTGCGCCGGCTGAGCGACGGGGCGAACCGGCTGGGCCTCGCGGTGATGGGCGGACTCGTTCCGATCGTCTCCGTGCTGGTAGGGGCGGAAGAGGTGACGCTGAAGGCCGGCAAGTTCCTGTACGAGCGCGGCTATTACGTGCAGTCGGTGGTGTTCCCGGCGGTGCCGCACGGGGCCGGCGTGCTGCGGATGCAGGTGAACGCGAACCACGCCGCGGCCCAGATCGACGGCCTGCTCGACGCCCTGGGCGCCCTCAAGCAGAGTGCCGCGCTGCCGGAGGCGAGCGCGGTCGCGGCACTGGTCGCCGCCTGAGGGGAAATGATAACTGCTAAATGATGAATGATAAATGCCGACAACCGTGGTCGGCTGTTCATCTGCTTCTCTTCATTCATCAGTTAGCATTCATCACTTATCCTTTCCCCCCATGCACTGGCTTTACCTTATCGCCGCCGGCTGCTTCGAGTGCGGGTTCACCACCTGCCTGAAGCTCTCCGAAGGGCTGACGAAGGCCGGGTGGGCGGTCGCGTTCGTGCTGCTCTCGATCGTCAGCTTCGGGCTGCTCACGCTGGCGGCGCAGAAGATCCCGCTGGGCACCGCGTACGCCGTGTGGACCGGCATTGGGGCGGTCGGCACGGCGCTGGTGGGCATCATCTGGTTCAAGGACCCGGCCACCTTCTGGCGGCTGTTCTTCCTCACCGGCCTCATCGGGTGCCTGATCGGGCTGAAGCTCGCGTCGCCCGACCACGAGTGACGCGATTCCACTTCGCACGCCCGCGCGGTAGAATGCACTTCACCCGCGGAGGCCCGATATGAGCGCGATCCTTCTCGACGACGACCTGAAGGCCAAGCTGAACGGCCTGAACCAACACATCGAACTCCGCGACGCGAGCGGCAAGACCGTCGCCCGGTGTATCCCGGAAGATGAGTACATGCGCATGCTTTACAACGAGGCGAAGCTCGCGTTCGCTCTGGAGGAAGCGGAGGAGGCCGCGAAGGGCATCGTCCGCAAGTGGGACGGCACCAACGGCAAGACCACGGCGGAGGCCATCGCCAGTCTGAAGCGGTTGGAGGAGCAACTGAAGGCGGAAGAGCAGTCGAGGGCCGGCCTGTGAACTTCACGACCATCTGGCTCGACCCCGCCGAAGCCGACTTGTTACGTTTCTACCTGACCGCGCGAGCCGACGGGAACGCGGAGGCGTACACGCGGGCGGCGGCCCGTATCGAACACGTTCTCGCCACCGACCCGGCGAACGCCGGCGAGTCGCGGGCCGGGCACGGGCGAGTCGTCATCGAGATTCCGCTCACGGTCGAGTTCGAGGTACACGGCGAATCGCGTACGGCGGTCGTCACCCGCGTCCGCTACACACCCGCCCGCGACGGCCGATGAGCGGCTCGTAATCGGCTGACCTCACCCCGCTCTCCCCAGGATGTACCTCCCCGGATCGACTTCCGTTCGCAGTATGTGCAACTGCTCCGCGTTCGGCTCGACGGTCGTGCCGAGCGGGTCGCACGCGTCCAGCGCGAAGCCGGTCGCGGCCTTCACTTGCTCCAGCGTCTTGCCAGGGTGGAGGCTCTTCACCCGCATCCGGCGCGAGTCGGGGGCGAAGTCGAACACGCACAGGTCGGTGATGACGCGGTGCGGCCCGGTGTTCGCCGGTAGGCCCGCCGCCTCGCGCGAACCGGGACCGGTCAGGTAGCCGGGCGTCGTCAGGAAGTCGAGCTTCTCCACGAACTTCTTCGCGTCGTGCTTCATCACGATCAGCGTCCGCCAGCAGAACGACGCGAGGTCGTTCGCCCCGCCGCTACCCGGCAGCCGCACTTTCGGTTTCGCGTGCGGCCCGATCACGGTCGAATTCAGGTTGCCGAACGGGTCAATCTGCGCGCCGCTGAGGAAGGTGTAATCGACCATCCCGCGCTGGCAGAACTGCATCACGTCGGCCATCGAGGTGGCCATCACGGCGCGGTGGAAGGTGGTGCTGTCGCCGACGCTCACCGGCATCGTCGGGAGCAGCGGGGCGACGCCGCCGGCCTCGAACATGATGACCAGGTTCGGGGCGTGCGTCCGCTGCGCGAGCATCGCCGCGGCACAAGGGAGGCCCGTTCCGACCGCGACGGTCTTGCCGTCGTCGAGTTCGCGCGCGGCGCAGCAGATCATCAGTTCGATGGGGCTGAACGGCATGACGAGTTTCCCGGATCGGATTAACGCGGACGGACGCCGACGCGCGTATTATTCTGACTGAACGCACCCCGACTCGCAACCGGTCGCCTTTCGGTCCCGAGGTCTCTCCGTGAGTACGGTTCCCATGCACTCCCCTGTTCCCGCGAAGCCGCAAGCGGCTGCCGCGCGCGCCCGCAAGCGGCGGGTGTTCTGGTTCTTCGCGGCCATCGTGTCGATTCACCTGCTCGTGCCGCTCGCGTTCCTGCCGTACACGTTCGTGTGGTGGGGCATCCCGGTGTTGATCGTCGGCAACTTCATCTTCGGCTCGCTCGGCATCAACCTCGGCTACCACCGGATGCTGACGCACACCGCCGCGAAGTTCCCCAAGCTCCTCGAACGCCTCTGGGTGCTGTTCGGCGTGTGCAGCCTGGAAGGGTCGCCGCTGTGGTGGGTCTGCACGCACCGGATGCACCACCAGCACAGCGACGAGGAGGGCGACCCGCACAGCCCGAAGGACCACTTCTACTGGGGCCACATGGAGTGGATCTACACCGCCGACGAGCGGCGGCAGAAGCTCGACACCTACGGCAAGTACGTCCCCGACCTGATGGGCGACAAGTTCCTGCGCTGGCTGCACCGCGGCGAGAAGTGGCTGTTCGTGTGGGCCGCGCACGTCGTCCTGCTGACCGCGCTGGGGTTCGGGGCGGGCTTCCTGTTCTTCGACGCGACCGACGCCGCGGTGCAGTTCGGCGTGCAGTGGTTCCTGTGGGCGGTGATCGTGCGGACGGTGTACGTGTGGCACATCACGTGGCTGGTGAACTCCGCGGCGCACCGCTGGGGCTACCGCAGTTACGGCACCAACGACGGCAGCCGCAACAACTGGTTCGTGGCGGTGCTGACCAACGGCGAGGGGTGGCACAACAACCACCACGCGTCGCCGCGGGCGTGTTCGCAGGGGCACCGGTGGTGGGAGATCGACCTGACGTACACGTTCGTGCGGGCGCTGCAACTGGTCGGCCTGGCGTGGGACATCGCCCCGGTGAAGGTGCCGAAGCACATCGCCGAAGGCGGGAAGGCAAATTGTGACGGCGCGCGCGTCGAAGGAGAGCGGGAGGTGTAATCTGATTACCAATCTCGGACAGGGGAGTTCGATAATGTTCCAAGATTACCAGCATCTGACCCTCGACCAGTTGGAACTCCTGGAAAAGCAGACCCTCCGCATTCTGGTCCAAGCGGTGCAACAGTACTCGCGTGAGGCGAAGGAACTCTTTGAATCGACCCCTGCCCCAAACTGTACTTGTTTAGCGCCCCGGTAGCAGCACGGGTCGCGGAAGTAGCCGGTTGCCGAACCAGCGCAACGT
>JAYUBA010001084.1:0-4107 GCA_043741075.1 Frigoriglobus sp. | reverse complement strand
GCGGCGAGCGTCGCGTGCGTCAGGATCGCCGCTTCGAGCGCGAGCGTTTCCGGCTTGCCGTTCAGCGTGTAGAGGCCGAGGTGCGCGAAGCCCAGAAGCGCCGCGGCCGACCCGGCCCAGGTGAGCGGCGGCCACCCGGTCAGCCGCGCGAGCGACACGGCCGCGAGCGCCAGCGCGAACAGCGTGCATGTGTGCCACTCGCTTTGCAGCGTGACCGACGTGGCGGCCAGCACCGCGGCCAGCACGCACGCGGCGAACGATACGTCCCGCGCGGCGCGGCGGAGCAGGGCCGTCGCGCCGCCGTGCGTCCCGCGGAGCGCCACCGCGCCGACCGCGAGCAGCAGCGCTTCGACCGCGACAACGAACCCCCAGCGGTCGGGCTGGTTCGGGGCCAGCCACCACAGCGCCCACAGTGTACCGGCCAGCGCGACCCATAGCCCGCCGTGCGCGACGGACCGGAGCTTCCACCGCGGGTTGCTCGCGAGCAGGCCGACCGCGAGCGCCGCGTGCGCATGTGCGGCCGTCGCGGGATGGTTGATGCCGTGCCAACTCACCACGAGCAGGCCCGCCGCGCCCGCCGCGAGCGCGCCAAACGCGTAGCCCGCGGTCTGCCGCGACGCGCGCCGCGCGAGCACTTCGGCGACCAACCCGAGCGCGAGCGCGAAGCCCGCCAGCACCGCGCCGCTTTCGGCCGAATCGAGCGTCCCGCGGAGCCAGTCGTTCGCGCTCGTTTCCCCCGACACCGCCCAGTTTCCGAGGACGCCGTGGAAGCCGAGGACCGCGGCGAACGCGAGCAGTGGAAGCGCGCCGGCCTGCACCCACGGGAGCCGCTCGCGGAACGCGACGCGGGTGAGGAACGCGCCGGTTGCCGCCGCCACGAGCAGCACCGCGAGCGGTTCCGGCCATGCGAGCGCGAGACCAATCGTCATGCCCACGAAGCCGACCAGCGCGACCGCCGTGCCGACGGTTCGCAGGCCGACGGACGATGTCGCGCGGCGCAGCACCAGCACGCCGGCTTCCACCACCGGCACGGCGGCCAGTGCCAGCGGAAGGGCGAGCGCGTGCAATCGCGCCGCGACCTCATCTTGCGCGCGAACGAGGTACAGCCCCCACGCCGCGAGGAGCGCGAACGCGGCCAGCCCGACGAACATCAGGAGCGCGGTCCCGCTCTTCTCAGTAACCGGTTCTTCGCGCCGACCGGGGTGATACCACGACAGCCCGCCGAGCGTGGCGGTACAGGCGACCACGAAGCACAGGAGCGGGAGCCACGCGGAGGACGCCGCGGCCGGGAGCAGTTGCGTGCCCGCCGCGCCGACGACGGCCAGCGCCAGCAGCCAGCGGCGGTCGATGGGGCCGGGCAAGTGTTCGGTGCCGATCAGGTCGCGCCCGCCGGTGCGCACCACGCCCACGAACGCCGCCACCGCCGCGAGTTTCACCGCGAGGTCGAACGCGCCCTGCTTGCCCTGCGTGAACGGGTCGGCGAGGAGCAAGAGCGTGAGCGGGGCGAGGAGCAGCGCGATGACGAGCATCCCGCGGCTGGTGCCGGTGAGCTTCCACCGGTGCAGCGTGTACTGCCCGGCACCGAACAGGGCGAGCGTGACCGCGGCGGACAACATGAACCGGAAATACGGGATCGCTTCGAGCGTCTGTCGCAGGGTGACAACAAGGGCGATTGAACAGCCGACGATGAGCAACCCGCCGACCAACTCGCCCCAGAGGATGTTGTGCTCTTCGAGGAAGTTGGACCGCCGGCGCGTCGGCGGGGGCGGTTCCGCCGGTTCCACCGGCTCCGGGGCGAACGCCGGTTCGAGCGGAACAGGGAGCGAGGCGGGCAGGGGCGCAGCGGCGGGCGCGTCCGAGAGAGCGGCGGCCAGCGCGGGGGAGAACAGCCCCGGCGGTTCGGCCGGCGCGGCGGCCGGTTCCGCGTCCGACGGGACCACCTCAACCGCGTCGGCTGGGGCGAGCAGTTCCGGCGTGACCGGTATCGCGCGGGGCCGCGCTGGTTTCACGGCGGGCAGCCCTTGCAGGCTGCGGGCGCGCGTTTCGAGTTGAGCGAGTACCCGGTCGGCGGTGTCGCGGTCGATCTGCGCGCGATCGACGAGCGCCCGCACCTCGCGCTCCGCGATGCGGACGCGGTGCAGGTCGTGGGCGAGGCGGCCATCGAGGAACAGCCCGCACGCCGGGCAGTCGTCGCCCCGCTCCTCGGCGTCCGCGCCGCACGCCGGGCAGTACCGGTACGGCCGCGCGGGGCGAACCACCGACGGGCCGGGCCGGTCGAAGACGGCGTAGAAGATCGCGGCCCCGGCGAGCCAGATGAGGTGGCCGACGACGGCCAGCGCCACCACCCCGAACATGAAGCCGCACAGCCATTCCACGCGGGCGCCCGCCCGAACCCGGTGGCGGGTTCGACCTGGCTCGCGATGCCGCGCCCGGCGCGGGCGGACACCGGAAGTCACGCACAAGGATACCGAGGCGCGGGGGATTATTCCCGCCCTTGACGGAATATGGACGAGCGTATACTATGCAAATGTTGGTGACAGGATGTGGCTGGCCGCGCGCCTTGGGCTGGCGGTGCCCGTCTCATACGGAGGCCGGTTGATGCGTGACCGCCGGCGACCGGCGGTGAGGCCGGGGCGGGTGTGTGAGTGGCCGCCTTGGCCATCTTGGCCGTCTTAGGCGAAAAAGCCTTGGAAAACGACGTGTTTTCCAAGGCGGCCAACTGGCCACCTTGGGCCACCTTAAGCCGCCCGTCGAGCGCGAGTGTGGCCGGCCGACCGCATCGAATCAACGCGATTCGGTATCACACGTCGCACGCGGCGACGGCCTGCTTCAACCCCGCGAGCGGGTCGCGCGTCGGGATGAACTCCTGTCCGACGTACCCGGTGTAGCCGATGTCGAGGAGCTTCTTGATGACCGCCGGGTAGTTGATCTCCTGCTTGTCGTCGAGTTCGCCGCGGCCCGGCGCGCCGGCGGTGTGGACGTGGCCGATCAACTCCTTCGTCTGCTCGATGCGGCGGATCAGGTCGCCGTGCATCACCTGGACGTGGTAGATGTCGAACAGCAGTTTGACCCGCGGGCTGCCGACCTTGTTGACGACGCGCGCGACGAAGTCGAGGTCGTCGCCCTGGTAGCCCGGGTGGCCCTTCATCGGGTCGGTGTCGTCGCGAGTGTTGAGGTGTTCGAGGCACACCGTCACGCCCTTCTTCTCGGCGTGTACGGCGAGCTTCTTCAGCCCCTTGACGCAGTTGGCGAACGCGTCGTCGGCGGTGATCGCGCCGGACTTCGGGTCGTCGGGGTCGGTCCACTTGTAGCCGACGAAGGCGATGACGTTGGGGAACTTGGCGTCGGCGCACTGGTCGATGGTCTTGCTCGTGCGCGCGACGACCTCGTCGTGGAACTTCGCGTTGTTGAACCCGCGCATGAACGGCGCGCCGGGCATGCCATTGGGCGCGATGGCGCACACGAGGCCGTGCTTCTTGAGTGCCGCCCAGTGTTCGGGGCCGATGAGTTCGACCGATTTGCACTCCAGTTGCTTCGCCACCTCGCAGACCTTCTCGGCGGACCACTTGTCGCCGCGGGCGTTGAAGCACCAGAACGCGACCGACTGGTTGACGCGGCCCTTGAGTTTGGGCTTCGGCTCGTCGGCACCGGGCGCCGGGTTCGGACCGACCGCGCCGGTGACGACGGCCGAAGCGGCGACCGCGCTTTTGAGCATCTGACGGCGGCTGGGCATAGCGAACTCCGGTGTGAAGGGTGTCGGGGGTGGTTCCCCGCGAGTATACCACGGCGGGAGTGGCGGCGGGGAAAACAGCGGCCGACTGCCCTTGTCGCGGGGGCGACCGTGCCTTATATGAAATGTGGAGTTGATCCCCGATAGCTCAATGGTAGAGCGAGCGGCTGTTAACCGCTAGGTTCCTGGTTCGAGTCCAGGTCGGGGAGCTGAGTTGACCACTACGGAATAACCCGCCCCACCGGTTGACTGCGAAGGCCGAGAGGATGTCCCCCTCGGCTCTCTTCATTTCGCCCGAATTTGTGGGCGTTTCGCGCTCCCTCTCACGTCGGTCAAAGTCTCGCGTTCGTAGGAGACAACTCGGGGTCCGAGCCGAA
>JAYUBA010001083.1:0-4120 GCA_043741075.1 Frigoriglobus sp. | reverse complement strand
TGAACCTGATCCTCGCGGCCAAGGCGCACGCGCTGCTCCGCGGCAGCAACCATGTGGCCGGCGACGACGTGGTCGCGGTGGCGACGCCGATCCTGCGGCACCGGCTCATCCTCAACTTCGCCGCGCAGAGCGAGGGCGTTACCGTGGATGAGGTGATCCGGCAGTTGGTGAAGAGTGCCGCGAAGGCCGTGGCGGCGTGAAGAAGACCAGGGGCTTACGCCCCTGGCTACGCACAGCCGCCCTTCCAGGGCTTCAAGCGCGCAGAGTCTTAGCCCTGGAAGGGCGGCTGTGCGTAGCCTGTGGGCGTAAGCCCCTGGTTCTTAGCGGAGTGATGCGTGCCCTCGTACCTCGACCCCCAAGTCCTGTCCCGCGCCGAAGCCCTGGGCATGAAAGCCCGGCAGGTGGTCGAGGGGCTGCGCGTCGGCGACCACAAAAGCCCGTACAAGGGGTTCTCGGTCGAGTTCGTCCAGCACCGCGAGTACGTCCCCGGCGACGACATCCGGCACATCGACTGGAAGAGCTACGGCCGCTCCGAGCGGTACACCATCAAGCAGTACGAGCAGGAGACGAACTACCTGTGCCACCTGCTGCTCGACGGCAGCAACTCGATGCGGTACGGCAGCGGGGCGAAGAACAAACTCGAGTACGCGAAGCTCCTCGCCGCGTCGCTCGCGTACATGATTATTCGCCAGCGGGACGCGATCAGCCTGCGCGTCTTCAACACCGGGTGGGTCGCGGAACTGCCCGCGAGCAGTTCGATGGCCCACATCAACGCCATCACGCACACGCTCGAGGACACCCAGCCCCGCGACCGCACCGCCATCGGGCCGCTGCTCGACGAACTCGCCGACCGCATCGCCCGCCGCGGCATCGTGTGTCTGATCTCGGACTGCCTCGAAGACCTGGAGCCGATCCTCGCGGCACTGCGGCACCTGCGGTTCCGCGGGCACGAGGTGGTGCTGTTCCACATCCTTCACCCGGACGAGGTGAAGTTCCCGCTCGACGGCAACGTCCGGTTCATCGGGCTGGAGGGGTTCGAGGAGCTGATGACCCGCCCGCACCTGCTGCGCCCCGCGTACCTGCGGATCGTGAAGAAGTACCTCGCGGACATCCAGAAAGGGTGCGACATGGGCGGCGTCGATTACGTGCCGATGTTCACCGACCGGCCGCTGGAAGTGGGCCTGTCCGAGTACCTCGTGCGCCGGCTGCAAACGGGGCGGCGATGAGTACTGAACCGGCTCCGCCGCTCGCGGCTACGCGGGCCGCGAAGCCGCGAAGCCGCAAGCGGCTTGCCCTGGTGTTGCTGGTTGGCGCGGGCGCGTTCGGCGTGTGGTTCTTCGCGATCCGCACGCCGGACCCGCGCGACGACCCCGGCCGGTTTCAGGGCGTGTGGGGGCTGGCCGTGCCCGCCGAAGTCGATGGCAAGCCGACCGCGCGGCTCATTCCGGGCGCGACCGTCCGCGTGACCGGCGACCGGTGGGTGTACCTGGTGGGCGACAAGGAGCAGCGGAAGTACACGCTGACGCTCCGCCCGGACGCGGACCCGAAGGAGATCGACCTGACCCAGCTCGCCCCGGACGACACGCCGCTCATCCAGAAGTGGCCGCCGCCGGCGCGACCGGTCGTCCTCCGCGGCATCTACAGCGTGGAGCGCGACCGGGCGAAGATCGTAACCGGCATCGGGGACGAAGCCCGGCCGACCTCCCTCGATGCCACCGACGGCGTTACCGTTTGGCTCCTGGAACGCGTGAAGTAACCGTAAGGTGGCGGAAGCGCAGTCCGCAACGTTGAAACGGCTGTCCGGGCGCGGCCCGGTGTTCGAGGTTCCCACGCGATGCAGTTCACGGCCCCGATGATGCTGTTGGGCGGACTGGCGGTCACCGTCCCGCTCGCGCTCCACTTCTTCTACCGCGCGCGGTACAAGCCGCTCCCGTGGGCGCCCATGAAGTTCCTCAAGGAGGCCGTCGAGCAGACCAGCCGCCGCCTCAAGTTCCAGGAGTGGATTCTGCTGGCGCTCCGCTGTTTCGCCCTCATCCTGCTCGCGCTCGCCCTCGCCCGGCCGGGGCTGCGGTCCGAGTCCGCCGGCGGCGGCGATCAGCCCATCGACGCCGTGCTCGTGTTCGACACGTCGTATAGCATGGCCGCGAAGGACGGCGACAAGACCCGGCTCGAGCGCGCCAAGGACGCCGCCGCCGCTATCATCGACACCCTCCCGGACCGGTCGTCCGTCCAGATCATCACGTGCGCGGACCGCGCGAAGCCGCCCGACCCGAAGCTGTCCCGGTTCAACCGCGACCAGGCCAAGCAGCGCGTCCAGGCCGTCGAGATCACGAGCCTCTCGACGGACTTCCTGCCGGGGCTGACGGAGGCGCTCGTCGCGGCCGAGACGGGCACCGCCGCGGCCAAGGAGATTTACGTCTTCACCGACATGCAGAAGTCCGGGTTCGAGCGCCAGCAGTCCGCGGTGAAGAGCAAGTGCGAGGAGATCAAGGCGAAGGCCAACCTGATCTTCATCCGGTGCGGCAGCGCGGACCGGAAGATCGCCAACGTGAGCGTGATCGACGTGCAACTGCTGGCCGCGATCCCGCACACCCGGACGCGGGTGCCGTTCGTGGTGAAGCTCAAGAACACCGGCCGCGAGGCGCTCCGCGGGGTGAAGGTGTCTCTCGAACTCGACGGCAAGGCGGTCGAGAAGGACGTGGTGCAGGTCGATCAGATCGACCCCGACGCGACCGCGACCGTCACCCTCACCGGCAGCCTCGACGACGCCGGCCCGCGGCTGCTTGCGGTCCACGTCGAGGGCGACGGGCTGGAGGGCGACAACGTCCTCTACAAAGTGATCGGCGTCCGCGACAAGGTGCGCGTGCTGCTGGTCGCCGGCCCGCACGCCGGGCAGAACGTGACCGACGCCGGGGACTGGTTCGCCCGCAAGGCGCTCGTCCCGTTCGACGCCGAGAAGGACCGCGACAAGATCGACCGGTACTTCATCGAGACGGAGTCGGTCGCGCCGACCGAGGTCGGGCCGGAGAGGCTGCTGAACAAGGACATCGTGTACCTGCTGAACGCCGCGGTCCGCACCGACGACCCGCTCGAGGGCATGGCCCCGGCGTTCGTCGCGCGGCTGGCCGACTTCGTCAAGGGCGGCGGCGGGCTGGTCATCGGGTGCGGCGACGCGGTGACCGCCGCCGCGTACAACCGCGTGCTGGGCAGGGACGGCGCCGGGCTGCTCCCGGTGCCGCTGGGCCGCGTGTGGGAGACCACCGAGGCGACGCAGTTCGTGCCGGCCGCATCGACCATCGAGGAGACGTCGGTGCTCGGCCCGCTGAAGCCGTACGCCGAGTGGCTGGAGCGCGCGAAGCTGTCCCGCATGTTCGCGCTGGACGAGTCGCCCGCGGCGTCCGGCGGCGCCCGCGTGCTCATGCGCACCACCGACAACAAACCGCTCGTGGCGTCCCGCGTCGTCGGCGAGGGCGAGGTGATCTTCTTCGCCACGTCGCTCGACGAGTCGTGGGGGCGCATGATGTCCGACGGGCAGTTGGCGGTCCCGCTGACGACGCACATCGTCGCGCACCTGACGGCCCGCAAGGTACCCGGCGGGACGCGGACGGCCGGCGACACGCTGACGTGGTTCCCGCCCAAGCCGGAGTCCGGGTTCGAGCTAATCAAGCCGCGCCCGGCCGCGAACACGTCGGGCGACAAGACGCGGGAGCGGGTGAAGCTCGACGAGTCCAAGGACGCGGACGGCCGACTCGTCGTGAGTACGAACGAGACGCTGGTGGCCGGCGAGTACGCGATCGTGCCCGTAGGCGCCCCGGACCCGGTCGGGCTGGTGGGCGAAACGGGGGTCGCGTTCGTGGTGAACCCGGACCTGCGCGAGACGGAGAACCTGGACGCGGTGACCGACGCCGATCTGGAGAAGATGCTCGGTTACCGTCCGGCGGTGATCCCGGCCGGGGCCGGCACCGAGTCGGCGGTGCGCGACCGCCGCACCCCGCGCGAGTGGACCGAGTGGGTGCTGCTGGCGCTGCTGCTGCTGCTCGTGGGCGAGGCGACGTGGGCGTGGTTCTGCGGCCGGGCGTGGTGACGGAAGGCCGAAGACCCCTCACCCGCGGCGAGGCGC
>JAYUBA010001082.1:0-4132 GCA_043741075.1 Frigoriglobus sp. | reverse complement strand
CACCACGTCACCGCCGCACGAACTCGTAGGCCCCGGCCGGGTACGCGCCGTACGCGGTCGAGTTCACGTTGTTGCGGAACGTGGACACGAACTGCGGGGGCGACTGCACGACCCGCACCCGCACCGTCACCGTCTCGCCCACCTTCGCGAGACCGGCGTGGACCGCCGCCGCCGCGAAGTTCGAGTCGAGCGTGTACTGGTCGGTGCCCCACACGTTCGGGTTCGTGCCCGGCATCGGGGTGAACCCGGTCACGGCGAACACCAACTCCTTGCCGAACTGCTGCTGGTACGCGGACAGGTTGCCCGGTGCCTGCGTCGCGGCGGCCAGTTCCTCCGCGATTGCGCCCGTGCCGGTGCGCAGCGTCCGCAGGTCCGCGAGCTTCAACAGCTGTTCGCCGAACTGGAACGTGCCGACGCGCAGCACCTCGGCCGTGAGCCGCCCGGTGATCTTGCAGTCGTCGGTGAACACCACGTCCGTGTCGCGCGCCTCCAGGAGCGCGGGTGCCACCTTGTTCTGGATGAACTTCACCACCTCGTCCGCCCGGCGGCTCACCTCCGGGTCGTCGTGCTTGAGCGCCTTCAGCACGAACGGGTAGGCGCGCTCGCGGAGCGCCTTGAGTTCGGCCGTGGCCGCCTCGCGCACCTTGAACTCCGGGTGGTTCAGTTTCGAGACGGCGAGCGCCACCTTCTCGGCGATGTCGGCCGGGACGCGGTTGGCGAAGTCGATGCGGCGCACGTCCGCGACCGCGACCAGCAGGACGCCGTGCCGGGTGACCAGTTCGAGCTTCTCGTCGAACAGCTTCAACTTCATGCCGCTGTCATCGACGTACTTCACCTCGGCCTCGACGGCCGGGCGCGGTTTCGTAGCCTCGGAAGGTTGTTGCGGTTGGGGGCCGGCACCGACGAGCGGTGCGGTCAGGAGCGCGACGAGCAGGGCGACGGGGGCGACCCAGGCGGGCCGACGGGTGACGGGCATGTTCTGCCCTCCGATGAGTGGGATCCGTCCTCGAATAGGAAGTGACCGCTTCCTTGCGGTGAGAGGTCAGTTGTCACCTTAACACCGATCGCGGTCCGAGTTCCATATCAGTTGTGGAGAAAACGGCAAGCCGTCAGAACTCCATTTCGCGCAACGACTTCGCACCCGCGCGCAGCGGCAGCACCACCGCCAGCGCGCCGAGAACCAGCCCCGCCGGGATGCCCGCGTACACCCACGGGTTTACCTGTGCCGCGCCGCCGGTCGCGCCCTTCGCCAGTTGCGCCACGTGGAACGGCACCACCATCGCGCCGATCACCGACACCAGGAACCCCAAACCCACCACCATGTTCACCGTGCCGCCGAACCCGACCACGATCTTCGACGGGTCCGTTTCGCGGAACGTCGGCAGGTACGCGCCCAGCCCGACGTTAATCGCGCTCAGCCCCACCGCGACCACCGCGACCGCCACCCCGTGCAGAAGCAAGCCCTCCCACGGCAGGCCGAGCAGGATGTCGCTCGCGAGGATCAGTCCCTCCGCGACGACGAGCGACCCGGTCGCGGCGAAAGCGAACTTGCCGCGCAAGATTTGGTCGCGGCTGAGCGGCGTGAGTCCCAGAATCCAGAACTTCCGCCCTTCGAGCGAGATGAGCGGGAACACGAACCGGCTGAGGCCCGCGCACAGGAGGATCGCGGTGCCGCTCAGGTTCATCAGGCTGATCGCGTACTTGTCCATGACCGCGAGGTCGGCGGAGTAGTACTGGCGGAAGTTGCTCGCGCCGAGCATCATCAGCACCCCGAACAGGGCGAGCACCACCCACTGCGTCGGGTCGCGGCGGAACGTGCGGAAGTCCTTCACCACGAGGACGCGCGTGCGCTTGTCGAGGTAGAACACGAGCGCGTCCATGAGCCGGTCGAGCGGGCTGGTGCCGTAAATCTTCTTCGCGCGGCCGAACGCGGACAGCCGGTCGTACGCGGTGCGGTACACGCGCCGCGCGACCCACGCCGCGAGCAGGAACATGACCAGCCCGTTGCTCCACACCTGCGCGAGCGGAACCAGCGCGCCGGGCAGGTCGCCGCGGGCCGCGGCCATCACCCCGCGCGTCATCCAGTGGCTCGGCGCGACGCTGCTCCGCAGGAGGTCGAACTGGCCGATGAGGTCGTCGAGTTCGCGCCCGCTCGTGGCGATCGACTTCTTGAAGCCGACGACGATCCGGTAGCCCCAGAACAGCACGACCGCCACGACCGCCAGCCCGATGAGCATCAGGAACTGCTTGCGGTTCCGCGGCATGTACCGCACGAGCAGCAGGCACCCGGCCGCGGACGCGGAGCCGGGCAGCAGTACGTAGCCGAGTAGGTACAGCGGGAGCAGCGTGTAGAAGTACCACGGCACGCCGGAGATGAGACCGTAGCCCACGAAGATGGGCACGCCGAGGATCACGAACCCCCACGAACTGAACGCGACCGCGGCCGAGAACTTCGTGGCGAAGATGTGGTCCGCGCGGGCCGGCGAGCAGAGCAGGAACCGCGCTTCGGGGCTGGTGAACAGGCTCGCATAAAGAATGATGCCGGTGGAGAAGACGAGCATCGTGCCGAGCGTGAAGAACAGGAGGTCGAAGAGTGCCTCGACGATCGCGCCCTTGAACGGAATCTTGTTGACCGCGAGTTCGTTGAACAGGTACAGGCTGACGCCGAACGTGAACGCGGCGACGACCGCGCTGGTGGCGATCATGGTGAGCAGCCGGGCGCGGCCGTTCTCCAGCGCGACGCGCAGGTTGTTGCGGAACAGCCGCGCGCGGAGGCGGCGGAACAGCGCGCCCTGGTCGGCGACGGGGGGACGTTCGGCGCCCATGCTTGGCCCCTCCTGTTTAGCGTGCGACCCAGCGGGTCGCCGGCGACCCGCGGGGTCGCCCGCTAAACGACTCCCTGCGCATCCACATCAACCTCTTCGGTGATCTTCATGAACAGGTCTTCCAAGCTTCCATCTTGGTTCGCCTGCTTGCGGAGGTCGGTCATGTCGCCTCAGCCGAGGAGCCGGCCGCGGTCCAGGATGCCGATGCGGTCGGCCAACTCCTGCGCGATGTCCAGCGTGTGCGTGCTGAGGAAAATCGTCATGCCCGCGCCCGCCAGCTTGCGGAGTAGCAACTTCAACTCGCGGACGCTCTTCGGGTCGAGGCCCACCGTCGGCTCGTCGGCGATGAGCAACTTCGGGTCGTGGACCAGCGCCGCGGCGAACACCGTCCGCTGGCGCATCCCGTGCGAGTAGCGCTCGGTGAGGTCGTCCACGAACTCGTCCAGGTGGAAGAGTTCGATCACCTCTTCGATCTTCTCGTCGGCCTTCGCCGGCGGCATCGCGTAGAGGTCGGCGGTGAACCGGAGGAACTCGCGGCCGGTGAGCTTCTCGTAGAGGAACGGCTGGTCCGGCACGTAGCTGACGAGCGCGCGGGCGCGGTCGCCCTGCGCGCGCACGTCGAACCCGCCGACGGTGACGCTCCCCGTGGTGGGGAACAAGAGGCCGCACAGCATCTTGATGGTGGTCGTCTTCCCCGCGCCGTTCGGGCCGAGGAACGCGAACAGTTCGCCCGGCGGCACGTGGAGCGTGAGGTCTTGCACCGCCACCTTCGGGCCGTACAGTTTCGTGACGTTCTCGATTCGGATCATGATTCTCGCTCCGAAGACCCACCCCCAACCCCTCCCTGCAGGGAGGGGAGCCAGACAATCGGACGGGGCGCTTATTCTGTGCGCGGCTCCGCTTGCATGACGATCCGCTCTGCGCAGACGATACCGATCTCCTCCAACACGCCCGGCATGTTTCCGGTCACGTCATCGTTACGGAATCGCAGCACGAGAAGTCCGAGCGTGGTGAACGCGAGGTCGCGGGCGGTATCGTACTCCACCTGCTCATCGTGAATGCCGCCATCGACCTCGACGACCACACCGGACGCGTGGCAGTAGAAGTCCGCGATGAAGCCGTGTATCAGGTGCTGGCGGCGGAAGTGAAGGCCGCGGAGCCGGTTCCCGCGCAGGCGCGCCCAGAGGAGCATTTCCTCCGGAGTCATCTCGCGGCGCAGTTTTTGGACGAACGCCGCCTTAGCGTCACCAGGTTTTTGACCGGTGACGAGGTGCGGAACGGGCGGGCGGCGCGGAGACCCCCCCCCC
>JAYUBA010001081.1:0-4146 GCA_043741075.1 Frigoriglobus sp. | reverse complement strand
CGAAGCGCCGCCACCCTCTCCCGCAAGGGGAGAGGGCCAGAAGTAAGCGCTTACCGCGCCTGGCGGCGGCGGAGCCACGCGCCCACGGAGCGCTCGCGGCTGCCGAGGAGCAGGTACACGAGGCCGAACAGCACCGGCGGCGCGGCCCACAACAGCAGATCGACGGGCGGGAACTTCGTCGCCGACCTGGCTTCGGAAAGCACCTCTCCGGTGGGCTTGCGGGCCAGGAACTCGCCGAAGATCATTCCCACCACGACCAGCAGCACGAACACCACCAGATCGGCCACGAACGGGAGCAGCGTGGGTTCGGGCTTGGCCCCCGGCGGCGGGGCCGGGGCGGGCGGCCGTGCGGGCTTCGGCGGCGCGGGCGGGGCCGGGGGGAGCAGGTCGAGGTTGATCTCCGGTTCGGTCGCCTCGAGGTCCGCCGGCCGCGGGCGGTTTGTGTCGCTCAGCCCGGTCGGGCGCGCCCGCGCGGCGTCGCTGAGACTCGCCGCCGTCGGCCCGCCGACGTTGAAGTCGATGTCCGGCGTCGAGTCCGCTTTCGTCACCAGAACGTCGTCATCGTCCGGCGGTTCGTCGGGCCGGGGCGCGGCGAAAACGGGTTTCGGGGGAAGCGGGGCTGGTGCGGGCTTCGCGATCGGCTTCGGCAATGCGAGCGGAATCGGCTTGGGCGGAGGCGGAGGCGGGTCCGGCGTCGGCGCGGGGGGCGTGAGGCGCTGCCCGCACTGCTTGCACACGAGGGGCAGGTGCGCCATCGCGTCGGGCAGCTCGTAGGGTCGTTCACAGGTCGGGCAGTTGAACCGGATCACGCGCGGGCCTCGTGTGGGCGACGGGTCCGACCTGCGCGATGTTACCGGATCGTGGGGATCGCGGGGAGGGCGCCGCGTCACGTCGGGCGTGCCGTCGGGCGGATGTCGTCGGCACAACCGGCGTCACCGGTCCGCGCGTCACGGCTTCGCGAACTCCTTGTGCAGCGCTGCGAGCGCGGCCCCGCAGTCCTTCGACGTGCCCACGACGAGGAAGCACCGGAACTGGTACTCGCCGCCGTTTACGCCGGCCGCGGCCTTCGTGCGGAACACGCAGTTCCACTTCACCACCTTCTCGGCCGCGAACCGGAACCGCCCGTACCCGGCGGTCTCGAACCCCTTGCTCGGCTGGTCCGGCGAGTACACGCCCATCGCGTGCCGGCCGTCGGCGGTGGACAGCACTACCGGGTCGGCCTGCTCGCCCGGCCCGTCCGCGAGCGGTTGGAGCGTGCCCGCCTTCGCGTCGAACCGGAAGAACGTGCCGAACGCCGGCGGCATGTACCCGGTCACCGCCTCGAACTGCGCGAACGCGTGCTTCTCGTTCGGCACCAGGAACGTGACGCGGTACTCGATCGCGTGCGCCAGGCTCTTGTGCCCGATGGTGACGCGCTTCGCGAGGTAGTGATCCGACAGCGGACCCGCGTTCCGCGCCGGACTGCCGTTCGATTTCTCCCCCGGCTTCAACCAGAACGCCATGCGGCTGAGCGTGACGAGTTGGTTCTCCTTCGCGCTCAGTTCGAGCAACCGACTGGTGGAGGTGCCGCCGCGTCCGTCGGCCATGCTCCCGGCTTCGGTCGGGTTGAACACTTCCGGTACGAACGCTTGCCCGCTGTCGAAGTTCGATGCCGATTGAATCTGCCGGCCGTGGTCGAAGCTGTCAACGAACTCGACGCCGTCCCAGGTGAGCGAATGGATCGCCCCCGCGACGCGGGCCGTCGTGGTGACGACGATCTCGGACGGCCCGGCCTTCGCGCGGATGGTGGATTCGCCGAACGCGGCGGCGGCGGGCGGCGCGGGCGCCGCGACGGGCTGCCGCTGGAGCGCGGCCATCACGCCCAGGCTCGCGAGCGCCATCACCACCAGCACGGTTTGCACGGCGCGCTTCATGAGGGCATTTTACCCGCACTCGGCGCCCGTGTCGCGATCCGACGCGCGAAGCAGAAGACCCCTCACCCGCGGCGAAGCGCCGCGACCTCTCCCCGTGCTTCACGGGGCGAGGTGAAGGCATCGCTGCGCCGTCTGGCTGTACGACGCGCGTTGCTTTACGAAGAGGCGCTGTGCCCACCTCGCCCCGCGCTTCGCGGGGAGAGGTCGCGGCGCTTCGCCGCGGGTGAGGGGTCTTGGCTACCCAACTCGTCGCGCTCCACGTCGAAAAGATTCCCGCGAATCGCGTTTGACATCCGCGGCCCCATCGCCCACGGTAGTATACAGGCGACCATTTCGCTTCCCGCCCTTCGACGCACCTCGCGGAGCGCTTCCCATGTCCCCATTTGAACTGCGCGTGCTTCCCCTCTCCGATCTGAAGCCGGCCCCGTACAACCCGCGACGGCCGCTCGCGCCGACCGCCCCCGCGTACCGCAAGCTGAAGGCCAGCGTCGCCGCGTTCGGGCTGGTGGAACCGCTCGTGTGGAACGAGCCGACCGGGCACGTCGTGGGCGGGCACGTCCGGCTCCGCGTGCTCGAAGAACTCGGTTGCACCGAGGTGCCGGTGTCCGTGGTGCGGCTGACGGAGGCGCGCGAGCGGGCGCTGAACGTGGTGCTCAACAACGCGAAGGCACAGGGCCGGTTCGCCCCGTCGAAGCTCGAACCGGTGCTCGCCGGACTCGGCCCGCTGCTCGCAGCTACCGGCTTCGACCGCGGGTTGTTCGCGGCGCTGCGCATGGAACCGGCGGGCGCGCCCCCGCTCCGCGCGGAGGAGCGCGACCGCGTGGAGGTCACGCTGGTGGCCGACGGCGCGACGTTCGCGGGCCTGACCGCGGCGCTGGACAAGCTGATCGGCGATTACGGGCTGATCGCCCACGTCCGCCGCGTGTGAAGACCCACCCCCCCAACCCCCTCCCTGAAGGGAGGGGGCTTTCTGACTCCCCCTCCCTTCAGGGAGGGGGTTGGGGGGTGGGTCTTCGCTTTCCACCCATGTCGCGATAAACTGATCCGGACCCTCCCGCCCCCACCACCCGCCTCTCCGCGGAGCCCGCCACATGCACCGTTTCGTCTTCTGCTTCTTCATCACACTCACACTCGCACTCACACTCCCCGCGGCCGACTGGTTCCAGTTCCGCGGCCCGGACGGGCAGGGGCACTCGGACGCCAAACTCGCGACCGAGTGGGCGCCGGGCAAGAACGTGACGTGGCGCAAGGAACTGCCCGGCGTCGGCTGGTCGTCGCCGGTGGCCGTCGGCGGGAAGGTGTACCTCACCACCGCCGTGCAGAAGGGCGACGGGATTGTGCTCGATCCCAAGAAGCCCAATGTGAAGACGTTCGACTACTCGCTGCGCGCGCTCTGCCTGGACGCGAAGACGGGCGCGGTCGTGTGGGACAAGGAGGTGTTCGCCGAAGACGGCAAGACCGCGCCCGGCATTCACAGCAAGAACAGCCACGCCAGCCCGACGCCGGTGATCGAGGACGGGAAGGTGTACGTCCACTTCGGCCACATGGGGACCGCGTGCCTGAAGGCGGCCGACGGCTCGACGGTGTGGGCCAAGCAGGAACTCGTGTACAAGCCGGTCCACGGCAACGGCGGCTCGCCGGTGATCGCCGGCCCGCTGCTCGTCTTCAGCATCGACGGCACCGACAAGCAGGCGGTGGTGGCGCTCGACAAGGCCACGGGCAAGGTCGCGTGGCAAACGCCGCGGGAGAACAAGACCGGGGCCAGCCCGTTCTCGTTCACCACGCCGCTGGTCATCACGGTGAACGGCCAGGAGCAACTCATCTCCCCCGGCAGCGGGGTGGTGATGGCGCTCGACCCGAAGACCGGCAAGGAGTTCTGGCGCGTGACCTACGGCGCCGGCTACTCGGTGGTGCCGCGGCCGGTGTACGCGAACGGCCTCGTCTACGTCTGCACCGGGTACAACTCGCCGACGCTCATCGCGATCAAGCCGGACGGGACGGGCGACGTGACGAAGACGCACGTCGCGTTCACGGTGAAGCAGAACGCCCCGCACAACCCGTCGCCGCTGGCGGTCGGCGACGCGCTGTACATGGTGTCCGACGCGGGCGTGCTGAGCTGCCTCGACGCGAAGACCGGGGCCGAGCGGTGGAACGAGAACTTGAAGGAGAAGGCGTACTCGTCGTCGCCGCTGTACGCGGGCGGCCTCATCTACCTCCTCTCCGAGGCCGGCAC
>JAYUBA010001080.1:0-4148 GCA_043741075.1 Frigoriglobus sp. | reverse complement strand
GCCCACTGCCCACTGCCCACTGCTTACGGTTCCACCTTCGCCACGGTCACGGCCGGCTTCGCGGAGAGCACGCGCAGCACCGGCAGCAGCGGGGCGAACGTCTTCTCGTCGTGCCAACTGTGGTCGGCGATCTTCAGGTGGCCGGGGCCGACGCCGCCCAGGCCGAGCGTCGCGTCCAGCGGGAGCCACTGCCCGTCGGCGTACACCTCGTACCACATGTGGTACGCGAGGTACGGCTTCCCGTCCCGCGCCGGGGCGTACACCAGTCCTAGCACGGTGCGGGACGGCACGCCCACCGCCCGGCACATCGCCGCGGCGAGCATCGCGTACTCGGTGCAGTCGCCGCTGAGCGTCTTCGCCACGTTGTCGGCCGTCGCCATCGCCTGCGAGAACTCGAACGCCTTCATGTTGCGGTGTACCCACCGCTCGACCGCGACGGCCTTGTCCCAGTCGGTCGCGGCGACCGGCAGCGCCTGTACCGCCGCCGCCGCGTGACCTTTCACCCCGTCGTTGTCCCAGTTGATGAAGTAGTTACTGAGGGTGAATTCCTTCCCCGGCGCGGGCAGTGGCGCGGCACCCTTCACCGGTCCGCGGGTGGCCGACACGTGCAACTCGAAGGTCTTCGCCTTCGTGTCCAGGTTCTTCACGGCCTGCCGCGCGTCCGCGGGGAACAGGCTTTCCGGTTCGTCGTCCTTCGGGGCCGACACCTTGTAGACGACACTCCGCCCCCTGTGTATTCCCGGAATCTCGCGATCCAGCCGAATGGATTGCGCGTTGAACAACTCGATGGGCCGTGCGACGGCCACGGTCGCGGCGTCCTTGGTGGTGCGGAGGAAGCACACTTTCCCGCCGAAGCCGGGGAAGTCGAACTCCATCTTCAGCGGTTCGAACGTCTCCGCGTCCACCCACGTCGTCGCGGGCGGCAGCTTGAAGTTGCCCACCGGTTCCATTTTCGTCGAGTACCGGAGCAACTTGCGGGCCGGGTCTTTCGGCCACAGGGCGAGCGTGTCCTCGCCTTCGAGCGTCACGGTCATCTTCACGACGCGGTTGACGACGCCGATGTACGCGGGGTAGTCGAACGACTCGCCGGCCTTGAGGCGCTTCTCCTTGAAGAGCGCCGGTTCGCGGACGCAGCCGACCACGCCCTCCGGCCAGGGCGTGTTGCTCGCGCCCTTCGCGGCCCCGTCGCCGGTGATCTTCAGCGTCTTGCCGTCCACCACGCCGCTCAGCACGAGCGCCTGATCCTTGCCGATGCCCTGCCGCATCCCGGTGATGAGGATTTCGCCTTCGGGCGTCTCGACGTTCGATTCTTCGCCCCACTGGCTGACCACCTGGCCGAACCGCGACACGGTGAAGTTCTGATACTTCACGCCGACGAGGAGTTCGCGCTCACCTTTCTTTACCTTCTTGGCGCCCCACTGCACGTACCCGATGCGCCGGCCGTCCACGGTGGCGACGAACCAGTAGTCGAACACCGTGTCGGGTTCGAGTTTGGCCGACGGCGGCGGGACCGCGATCCCACCCGCGACCAGTTGCGCCGGCTGCGTGGGCGGAGTCGGCGTGGCGGGCGGGGGCGTCGGCTGCGCGACGAGCGACGGGAGCTTGCCGTTCGGCCGGATGACGATGAAACCCGGCCTGTCCGGGAAGGTGTCGGGCGCGGTTCCCGGCCCGCCAGGGCGCTTCGGTGAAATGATGATGTTCTTCGACTCGTCCGGCTTCGGCGGCTGGGCCGCGGAATGCGGGGTGCAGAGTGCGGAGTGCAGAATGAAGATCGAGCAGAAGCCGAGGCCGCGCATGAGTCGTCCCTCCGGTCGGGTCTTCAATTCGCACGCTTCCTTTTTCACCCCGCGTTCCCCCGCGGCTTAACCGCTTCAGCGGGAATCGCGGGCGGGGCGTGCGGCGGGCGCGGGCGCGGCGGCACCGCCGGTCCAATGCCCCGATCATACACCGGCCCGACAACCGGGACACCCGGCTTTCGCGCCAGTTTCGCACACTCCGGACTCGTAGGCGGCGTATAATTCGGCCGGCACGGACGCCACGACGCCGAACAGGGACTATGTTTGAGTGCCCAGGGTTCCCGCCCAGACGCCGCACGCCACGACGCGACACCACCAGAAGCGCTTGCCCCGGTCACCGAGACCGCGGCCGATTCGACCCTGGGCCGGATGATCCGTTGTCGCGAGGTGTCCCGTGAATTCGGACCGGCTGACCGCACACCTGTCTGTCAACTCCTACGGCTCCTTCACCCTCACGGACGCCATCCGCCCGGGGGCCGGGCTGCCCGTCCACCCGCGGCAGGGCTACCGCGTCGAAGTGTTCCGCGACCGCCGCGCCCGGATGCGGCTCCCGATGCTGTCCGCGGCCGTGTCCGCCGAGCGCCTGTTCGACACCTTCCTGGCGCTCATCGAACGGCTGGGCGAGGTGGTGCATGTGGTGCTGGAAAGCAGCCACGGTGCCGCGGCCGACGGGCACACGGACCTGCGCCGCAGCGACATCGACCTGCCGGTGCTGGCGAGCCACTTCTGCGAATTCGAGGAACTGCTGACGCACGACGGCTGTACCGGCGTGGCGGTGATGGCGGAAGACGTGCCGATGGAAGTGCAGTTCGACGAGCACAAGCTGTTCCACGTCTACGCCCCGAACCTGAAGCCGTTC
This sequence comes from Frigoriglobus sp., assembly GCA_043741075.1. GTDB lineage: Bacteria > Planctomycetota > Planctomycetia > Gemmatales > Gemmataceae > Gemmata. Next base: position 1,493 of record JAYUBA010001080.1, on the reverse strand, counting down.
CGCAAGGTGCTGCGGCAACAGGGCGTCCGGCGGCGCGCGCTGCTGCCGCTGATCTCCGAAGCGGAACACCTGCACCACACGACGGACGACTTCGCGGACGAGTTCCGGCAACTGGCCTTGCGGGTCGGGGTCGGCGACTTCGACCGCGTGTTCAGCGACGAGGGCTGAAGCCGTCAGCCGCGCCGCCCTGTTTGACCTCCCCCCTGTGAGGGGGAGGTCGGCGAGGCTTTGCGAGCCGGGTGAGGGGTAGAGCGTCAGAGGTTGAGGAGTCCGCACCCCCCACCCGTCGGCGAAGCGCCGCCGACCTCCCCCTCAAGGGGGGAGGTCAAAGCCAAAGCAGGAATACCCCTCGCCATCACCCGCTCGACAGCCGAAGGCCGATCGGCAGGCTCTCGCCGAACATCCGCGACTGTTCCTCGCCCTCCGGGGCGACGACCTCTTCCACCACCCGCTTCCACGCGCCGGGGCACGGGTGTGCCCGCAGCACGCCCAGCACGCGGTTGCGGGTCGAATCGCTGATGTCCACCGCGCGCAGCCCGCTCTGCCGCGCGAGTTGCGACAGGCAGAACAGCCAGCCGTTTTTCTCGCTGTCGTTGGTCGGCGTGAACGGCAGAAGTTCCTCGATCCACTGTTCCACGATCTCCGGGTGAACGACGCTGTTCAGCGGGCCGTAAAGCTGAACGCGGGAGCCGAGGCGCGTCAGCGCCCAGAACGCGTAGGTCGGCACCGGCGACTTTTTGCAGTCGCGCACCACCGCCGTGCCGAGCGCCTCTTTGGTCTTGGCGTCGAGCCGTTCGAGGCTCGCGGCGGCCCGCCACATCTCCGCGTACTCGTTCGCCGGCGGGCGCGAGAACGCCTTCCCCTTCACCGGAAGTAAGGCCGGCTTCAGGCGCGAGAACAGCGCCTGCTGAAGTGCCGCGTTCAGCCCGCCGCTGACGCGCCGCCACATGATCCAGTAGTCCGCGCCGCCTTCGGGGACCGCCGATTTACCGGGAGCCTGACGGCCCCCGCTCGCCTGACTCGCGGCGGTCGTGATGAGTTTCCACAGGCTCTCGACGCGGTAGCGGTCCACCGGGTCGCCGAAGCCGGGCCGCAGCACGAACCCGGTGAGGTTGTACCACCGCGACAGGTGCCCCGGCGACTTCCCGCGACCCGCGGCGCCCGCTTCGAGGAACTCCCACATCCGCCGGCACAGCCCGGTCGGCCAGTCGGAGCGCGGCGATTCGAGCGCGGTCTCGAGCAGCTTCGGAAGGTCGGAAGTTGTTGGAGGCGAGCCACGTGACGAGCCGGAAGCGTGAGCGACGGGCAAGCGATCCGTCGCTAACGCTTCCGGCTCGTTGGGGACTTTCGCATCGCCGAAGACGGCGGACACCAGCGCCCCCGCTTCCTGCACCTTCTCTTCGGGGAACACGTCGATCACGCCGCCGCTCGCGTCGGCCTCCTCGTCCTCCTTCGACGGCTCGCGGAGCACGTCGCGGACGTTGAACTCCAGC
>JAYUBA010001079.1:0-4149 GCA_043741075.1 Frigoriglobus sp. | reverse complement strand
GCGGCGGCGTCTGGAACGCCCGTACGCCCCCGGTGCCGCTCGCCGCGACCCCGTTGAACAGCAACTTCGCGTCGGCCGGGAGCGTCACTGACACCGTTCCCGCCTTACCGCCGTCCTTCGGCTTATCTTCGTTCTTCGTCGGGCTGATCGCCGGCACCGCGCCAGCCGGTGGGCCGGACAGGCCGGGGTAGTAGTAGTAACCGGCCGGGCCGTGATCGGCGTACCCGGCGTACCCGCCGCCCGCCATCCAGTTCGCGTACGGGCCGGAACTGAAGTTGTAGTACGCGTACCACGGGAAGTACCACTGGTGCCGGTACGTGTTCGAGTACCACCCCGGCGGCGAGACGGACGGCCACGTCACCGACGTGGTGTGCGGCCCGAGCCGCGCGTGAATGTCGGGAACCCGGACCGGCCCGAACGAGAGGTCGCCCTCCGCCCGCGCCCCGCCCGCCGTTCCGACCACCCCGCCTGCCGCTACCGCGGCCAGTATCAGCACCTTCCGCATCGCACACCTCCGGTGTCGTCCGTGTCGCAACCCGCCCCACGACCGGATTCTGCGCTCGCGGCGGGTATGCGCAACTCGGCCCGACCCGGCATCCCGGCTTCCGCGGTGGCGGACATAGGGGTTACCCGCCTGGCGCCGATTGCGGTTAGCCCGGTGAGCGATAGAACACCCGCTACCGCCGCCTCCGACAGGACCGCACGCCATGACCACCACAGCCGGACGACTGGCCGATCTCCGCGATAAGGTGTTCGCCGGCACGCGCCTCTCGTTCGACGACGGCCTGTTCCTCGACCGCGACGCGGACCTGTTCACGCTCGGCGAACTGGCGAACCACGTCCGCGAGAAGAAGAACGGGAACGTCACGTACTACAACGTGAACCAGCACCTGAACCCGACCAACGTGTGCGTGTACCGGTGCGCGTTCTGCTCGTTCCGCGCCGATCTGAAATCGCCTTCCGCCTACGTCATGACCGACGAGCAGATTCTCCAGCGCGCGCGCGAAGCGAGCGAGCAGGGCGCGACCGAACTGCACATCGTCGGCGGGCTGCACCACCTGCTTCCCTACGACTGGTATCTGAACATCATCGGCCGCATCCACGACGCGTTTCCGGAGCTTCACCTGAAGGCGTGGACGGCGGTGGAGTGGGACTGGTTCGAGCGGATCACGAAGCGGCCGACGCGGGAACTGCTCGCGGAGATGAAGGCGGCGGGTCTCGGCTCGCTGCCGGGCGGCGGGGCGGAGATCTTCCACCCGGACATCCGCTCGAAGCTGTGCGACTACAAGGCGGGCGCGGACCAGTGGCTGCGGGTGCACCGCGAGTGGCACGAACTCGGCGGGCGGTCGAACGCGACCATGCTCTACGGCCACATCGAGCAGCCGGAACACCGCATCGACCACATGATTCGCCTGCGCGAACTCCAGGACGTGACCGGCGGGTTCCAGACGTTCATCCCGCTGGCGTTCCACCCGACGAACAACCCGCTGGGCGTGAACATCTCGAAGCCGAGCGGCCTGACGGACCTGAAGGTGATGGCGGTGTCGCGCCTGATGCTGGACAACTTCCCGCACATCAAGGCGTACTGGCAGATGCTGACCGCGAAGGTCGCCCAGGTGGCACAGAGCTACGGCGCGGACGACATCGACGGGACGGTGGTTCACGAGACGATCTACCACGCGGCGGGGAGCGACTCGCCCCAAGAACTGACCGTCCGCGACCTGCGCCGGTTGATCGAGGAAGCCGGCCGGGTGCCGGTGGAACGGGACACGTTGTATCACGAGGTGGTCCGCGCCAAGCCGGCGGAGCGCAAGTGGACGACCGGCCGGAAACTGGAAGTGGTGGGGTGAGAGCGAAGATCACTGCACGGGCTTTTATGACAGACGGCTTCCGTCGTAGGATGTGATCTGGCTTTCGCCGTCGAAGTGGATGACATGCTCTGGATCATCGGCAAGCCAAACCTCCGTCTCCCAACTGATGTCCGTGATGAACTGCTTCAGTGCCTTGCGATCCTTCAACACCGTCACGAACACCCGGCGAAGCATCCCGACACAGCCGGCAGTCATCGCCGTGAGTTCAAGGTGGCGGATGGCGGAGATCGGATTGGCGGAGTGGGCGCACTCGAAGATGAATAGAAGGTTCCGGTCCTTGTCCACCGCCAGCACGTCGGGAGCTTGCCGGTCCCCGAAGCCATCAAGGTTGTACTCCTTTAGGAGGGCGGTCGGCGTGTACTTGTAAAGGTTGTCCTCCAGGAACAACACCTTGTAACTCCGCGCGTGCCTCGGCAGGAACTCATCGACGACCGCCTTCAGCAGTTCGCCGTGAACCCCATCGCTGTACTGCGGCTTGAACGCACCAGACTGAACCACGACCGTTTTCCGCAGCCCCTTCACTTTGGCGAGCTTCTCCGACAGCTTGCCGTTGGCCGCAACGAAGGCTTCGACCACGGTGGGCCACTCGGCGGTGCCGTACTTTTGAATCAGGTCGGTGGCGGCCGGCGAGATGTAATAGCCCCGCGTCCCGTCGTGAAGGTTATTGCTGCTGTGGCTCGACGTGACGACCCCCGCCGTTGTCAAGTAGACCAGCCCCTTTCGCAGCACGTCATCGTAGGAACCCGACGACAAATTGAGGCCGTAGTTCGAGTTCCAGAACGAAATGAAGTCCCTCGTCTTCGGCTTCCAAGTGGCGGCAGCCGACCCGACGGCGGCCTGGCTCCAAGAGCCGCCCGGCTTGAGGTTGGCGGCCCCAAGCAAGCACAGCGCGATCCGCTTCCACACGGGTCGGGGTCAACTCCTTGAAGAGCGTCTCGAAGCCGGCGGCCGTGAGAAGAGTGATGGCATCCGCGACGAGAGGCTGCCGGTCGCGGAGCGTGGGCTTTTTCTTTTTCTGCTTCGCCATATGCGTTTCTTCGCTGAAGTGCCGGTCGGCGGAAGCCTCCGGCGAGGTTTCTTCTTTTTCTGCTTCGCCATTTGGGTCTTCTCGACGGCAGGCTACTCGAAGAGGAGGCCCTGTCGCAGCCGCCGCTTGCGCCCCGCCGCGGGGCGGGGGGCGTTCAAACACGCCAGGACCGCCTGGGCGACCGCTTTCGCCAGGAGTGGGGGGACCGCGTTCCCGACTTGGTTGAACTGGCTCCCCTCCGCGCCGGCGAACGTGAACCAGTCGGGGAAGGTCTGGAGCCGCGCCCCCTCGCGAACCGTGAGCCGCCGCCGCCGGTCGTCGGGCAACCGCAGCCGGAGCATGTCACCCGTCGCGCCATTCATGTTCCGGCAGGTGACGGTCCGGGCGGGCCGGTCGAGGTGCAGGTCGCGGGGGCGGATGCACTTCGAGGCCACTTCGTACTTGGCGACGTAGGCGTCCATGCTGGGCGTGAGGAACTTGGCCTCGGGAGGCATGGCCGACGCGAGTTCTCCCAGGGCTTCCCCGGCCGTAACCCGCTTGCCCTCGTGGGTCGGGGCCGGGAACTCGAAGCCACCGTGGTGGGCGACGACAAAGAGCCGTTCGCGGTTCTGGGGGACGCCGTAGTCAACCGCGTTGAGGAGCTTGTGGTCCACCTGGTAGCCGAGTCCCTCCAGTTGCCGGACGATCTTCTCCAAGTACGCGATGTTCTGGTAGAGCATCCCCCGGACGTTCTCGAACACCGCGACCTGCGGGCGGTACCGCTCGACGGCCGACACGCAGGCGGGGAAGCCGTCGCGGTCGTCCCGGTGCCCGTCCTGGCGGCCGATGACGGAGAAGGGCTGACAGGGTGGCCCCCCGACGATGACGGGCACACCCGTCGGGAGCTCGCTCGCGGCCGTGAGGACGGTCCGGTGGCACTCCGTCCGCAGGTTCGCGGAGTAGGTCGCGCAAGCGTCGGGGAGCATCTCGTACCCGACCGTCCTGAAGCCCGCCGCCTCGAACCCCAACCCTAGCCCCCCGCAGCCCGCGAACAGGTCGAGGACGACCGGCCCCGCTCGCCCCATTTCTGGCTGCGGGAGTTCGCGATTCAGGAGGTCGTAGTACGGTTCACGAGTCATATGAGCGTCACCCAGAGCCAAGCGCATTGGTGTATAGCACTACAGCGCAGGTACTTCCGAAACCGTTTGCTGGTCTGGGTTTGCGGCTTGGTAGTTTGGGAGGTTTGGAAACGGACCCAAACTCGAATTACCC
>JAYUBA010001078.1:0-4156 GCA_043741075.1 Frigoriglobus sp. | reverse complement strand
AGCACAGAGGGCTTACGCCCCCCGCTCAGGAACCAAACGCTATTTCCGCCCCCGCCTCACTTTCCGCCCGCCCTCAACCGCCGACTTTGCGGATACGGCGACCGCGTTGGCCGGTGACGGTTTTTCGCTCTAGGGTTGTGCGCCACAGCCCGTCCGGGGACCGGACGTCGGAGCGCATAATGATCGGCCGCGTATTCCTGGGACGGTACGAGACGCGCCGCCTGCTCGGCGAGGGCGGGATGGGCAAGGTGTACCTCGCCCGCCAGCTCGACCTCCGCCGCGACGTGGTCGTCAAGGTGATGCACGAGTCGATCGCCTCGGACCCGAAGTTCCGCGACCGGTTCCAGCGCGAAACGCTCCTCATGGCCCGGTTCCAGCACCCCGGCGCGGTCACCCTGTACGACGCCAGCCTGGACGACCCGCTCGGCCCGTGCATCGTCATGGAGTACGTCCGCGGGATCAACCTCGAAGCACTGCTCGCCAAGAACGGGCGCATGTCCGCGCCGCGGGTGGGCCGCATCATCGGCGAGTTGTGCGAGGTGCTTCAGGCCGCGCATGATGAAGGCATCATCCACCGCGACCTGAAGCCGGCCAACCTGATGGTGGCGGAGGCCGACACCCCGCGCGAGCGCATCAAGGTGATGGACTTCGGGCTGGCGAAGCTGATCGAGGGCGAGCCGGGTACGCGGAAGGTGACCGACACGAACGTCGATTTCGCCGTCGGCACGCCCGGCTACATCTGCCCGGAGCAGGTCCGCGGCGAGGAGATGGACCACCGCGGCGACCTGTATTCCGTCGGCATCATGATGTACGAGCTGATCTCCGGGCGACTGCCGTTCACCGGGCCGACCAGCATGGACATCCTGCTCGCGCACGCGACCGAGTACGCGCCCACGTTCGCCGAGTTGGGGCTGAGCGGGTGGGTGCCGGCGGAGGTCGAGGAACTGGTGTTCGACACGCTGGCGAAGGACCCGGAGGACCGACCGCAGACGGCCCGCGAACTGGCCGAGCGGTTCGACACCGCGCTGAACCGGGCGCAGGCGAAGGCGGAGGCCCGCGGCTCGCACCACGGCCCGCTGCCGGGTCGTTCGCACCACGGCCCGCTGTCGGCGAACGGCCAGGTGGCCGCGACGCCCCCGTCCGTTGTCGCCCCGGCGGCGGTGCAATCGGCCCCGTCACGTAACGAGGCGGCGCTGCCTTTTCACATGGAAGCGTGGATGCCGGAGCAGATCGCGATCGTGAAGCTGCGCGGGTTCGTCCACGACGCCGGCGGCGAGGTGGTGGAATCGGTTCCGGGGTTAATCAAGGTGCGTCTGGGCGGTCGGAAGGCGTCCACGACCGGCCCGTTCTCGTGGCTCGGTATGCGCCGCAGGTCCAGCCCGATCGACGTGGAACTGCACATGCACCACCTGGACCCGACGAAGGAGAACCAGCTAACGGTTCACGTCTTGTTCCGGCCGTCGCACCCGGCGCTGCTGACCGACCGCAACTGGCGGCAGCGGTGTACGCAGGTCTTCATCGAACTCCGCGCCTACCTCATGGGCCGCACCCCGGAGTGACAGAACTCTCGAAACGCCTGTGATTTCCCAAGATGGCCCAAGATGGCCCAAGGCGGCCCAAGGCGGCCACGTGGCCGCCTTGGGTTTTCGTAGGGTTTTTGGGCCGTTTTGACCCAAGGCGGCCAAGGCGGCCAGTTTCCCTCTCCGTCTCATCGCGACCTCGGCATCTTTCGGCACCCGCGGTTGACTTCCGTCACATCAGTGAACATAATATCACTATTGCCCGGCCGAGTCAACGGGCGCAGCCCTGTGTCCAGGGGTTTCAACCCCTGGACCCGATAACTTCACCCGGCTCGCATTTCCCCGTGGTGCGCCATGTCTCGCCCGTCCCCCGTCACGTTCACCCCGATCCCCTGCGCCGACATCACCCCGTGCGCGGTGTCGTGGTTGTGGGAACCGTACCTCCCCCGCGGCAAGCTCGTGGTCCTCGACGGCGACCCCGGCACCGGTAAGTCGTTCGTCACCATCGACCTCGCGGCCCGCGTGTCGTCCGGTGCGGCGCTCCCCGGCGGCGTGTCGTCGGCCCCGGCCAACGTGCTCCTGTTGAACGCCGAGGACGACGCCCGCGACACCATCCGCCCGCGGCTCGCGGCGGCCGGCGGCGACCCGGACCGCGTCCGCTTGTTCTATGCCCCCGGCATCGGCCAGGATTGGCTGCCGCGGTTCCCCGACGACGGCCCGCAGCTCGGGCGGGCGGTCCGCGAGCTGAGGCCGGCGCTGGTGGTGATCGACCCGCTGACGGCGTTCCTCGCCCCGGAGGTGAGCGCGAACACCGACCAGTCGGTGCGGCTGGCGCTGGCTCCGCTGGCAACTCTGGCGGCCGAAACCGACGCGTGCGTGCTATTGGTGCGGCACCTGCGGAAGGCGGGCGGGGCGAACGCGGTGTACCGCGGGGCGGGGAGCATCGGGATCGTGGGGGCGGTGCGCACCGGGCTGATGATCTCCCGCCACCCGGACGACGCGGAGTTGCGGGTGTTGAGCGTGTCGAAGTCGAACGTCGGCCCGCCGGGCCGGTCGCTGGGCTTCCGGCTGACGGGCGCGGAGGGGGGCGGGCCGACGGTGGTGAACTGGACCGGCCCGCTGGACGTGACGGCGGACGACCTGTTCGGTTCGTGCGTGCCGTTGCGGGCGGGTCTGTGGGCGCGGGAGCGTGCGGCGGAGTGGCTGCGGGAGTTTCTGTCCGGCGGCGCGCGGCGGGCGCCGGAGGTGGAATCGGCGGCGCGTGCGGCGGGCATCCCGGACCGAACGTTGCGTCGGGTGAAGGCGACGGTGGGTGGGGTGTCGGCGGCGGCGAGCCACGAGGGGAAGATCGAATGGTGGTGGCACGATCCGGCGGCGGAGCGGGCGCGTGAGGCGGTGGCGCGGGAGGAACTGCGGACCGCCACGGCGCTGCTGACCCGCCCGCAGGCGCCCCCCGGCCCGCGCGACGACCCGCCGTAGGTGTTGGCCCTTTGACCCGGCGTGCGGCCCGTGTCATTCTGGGCGGGCCACACACCTGATCGAGGATCACACCGACATCCGCACGGTTCAGGAACTGCTCGGCCACACCAGCGTGGAAAAGACGATGATCTACACGTACTTACGTCTTGAATTGGGGCGGTCGCGGGGTGCAAAGCCCGGCCGACCGGGTTGGTCGGCTTAACACCGCGCGAGCAGCGCTTGCGGCGCGCAACTGTTGACACCATCGAACCATCGAGTTAGCATCGTTCCAGCAGTCCGGTGTTAGGCCTACCGACGCCCGGTGTTAGGCTGATCGGCTCAATCGCAAGTTCGGCGAGGAGGGTCGCCCGATGTCGGTGCTGACGTGGAATCACGGGAGGGCGAAGGATGAGGCGGTCGCCGCACTCAAGGCAGCGCTCAAGGAGGCCGGTCACGACGGGTCGGTAGCCTGGTCAGGAAACAAGGCTGAGGCCCGGTACGGTCTGTTTGCCTCGGTCCTCCACGCCAAGGGCGAGGTGACGGACGACGCCGTGGTGATCGAGAAGTGCGGCGGGCTGGCCGGCGGTCCGGTCCTCACCCGGTGCCGCGAATTGCTTGAGCGGCTGTTCCCCGGTGGTGGCCGAGCCTAATCCCATTCTCGGAGCGCTACCATGTCGATGGGTCGGATTGTCGCAACGGTGGGTCCGGTCTCGGTTACAATCATCGGCGGGTCAGCCACGGCCTTGAGCGCCGGCATGGTCCTCGTGGCGGCGGGTGCCGCGGCGGCGATTGGTTTCGCTGGGTACGGCGTGTACCGCTACCTCTCCGGCGGGAACGATCCGTCGAAGTTCAGCTCCGGGCCGCAGGTGGTTGAAGTCCCCGTAGACCCGAGCAATCGGCCCACTGGAGTAGTTGGTGAGGGTGGTTCGCTTACCGTGGTGCATAGGCCGGACGCCTAACCAAACCTGCACCTGACCCGACCCACACATACGCTTTTTGCGACCCATAGCTACCCAGGCGGGCCGGGCAGGTGAGCTGGGTCGTTCGGCAACTGAGGCCTTCGTGCAATCGGAGGAGATTTATGAACTTCGCCCAGGGCAGCATTGTGAGGCGTCCGCTGAAGGGCTGGTACACATGGTTCTCCTGGGTCGTCGGCGTCCGCTGGCACATGGGGGTCT
>JAYUBA010001077.1:0-4158 GCA_043741075.1 Frigoriglobus sp. | reverse complement strand
ACGCCCGGCGAACCCGGAGCGTCAGCGACGGGGTGATTCGGCTTACGCCAACGGTTCGCCAAGAGTCGCCATCCACCCCAGCGCCTTCTCCAGCGACTCCATCGGCAGGCCGACCACGTTGCTCACGCTGCCGCTCTCGATCGTCAGCACCGGGTCCGTCGGGAACTCGATCGAGTACGCCCCGCTGCACCCCTCCCACTTCCGCGTCTTCAGATACGCGTCGATCTCGGCGTCCGAAAGCGCCTTCATCCGCACGAGGCTCCGCTCCTGCCAGCAGAACTGCCAGTCGGTCGGGCGGTGCCACAGACACACGCCGGTCCAGAGTTCGTGAACCGTGCCGGACAGCGATTTGATGATCCGCCGTGCGTCCGCCTCGTCATCGGGTTTGCCGATCACCTTGCCGTGCAGCCAGCCGACCGTGTCCGCGGCGATCACCAGGCCGTCCGGTTCCTGAAGCGCGACGGCTTCGGCCTTCAGCCACGCGAGTTCGCCGACGTAGTGTCGGCAGTCGCCCAGCCGCGCCTCGGTCGGCTCGTCGATGTGGGACGGCTTCACTTCGAACCGGTAACCGGCCTGCTCCAGCAGCCACTTGCGGCCCCACGAGCCGCTCGCGAGGATCAGGCGGAACGGGAGGTGCGTTGCCATGCGTCGAGTGCCTTCGATAGTTGCGGCCACAGCCGGTCGGGTGTCAGCTCCGGCATACAGATCATGTTACCGCATTTCTTGAGGTAACTGCCGCCGCACGCAACTGACGTTTCCACACAGTTGGCGGTCTGCGAATATGGCCCGTGCAGCGCCACCTTCGTGCAGGTGTACGGCGCGACGCACGGGCGGCCGAGCGCCGCGGCCAGGTGAAGCGGGCCGGTGTCGTTGCCGAGCGTCACGTCCGCGAGCGACAGCACGGCCGACAGGCGCGGGAGCGAAGTCCGGCCGGTCAGGTCGAGCGCCGGCCCGCGCAGGTTCGCGATCACCGCCTGTGACAACACAGTGTCGTCGCTGGCACCCACGAACACCGCGGTGCCCCCGGTGTGGGCGTGCGCGCGGTTCAGCAGTTCGGCGAAGTGCGGCACGGGCCAGCGCTTCGTGAGCCACTTCGCGCCCACCGCCACCGCGACGAGCGGGCGCGGCAGCGCGGCCAGTTCGTGCCGCGCCGCGTCCACTTCGGCCGGTTGAAGCGGCACGCGGAACACCTTCGGCAGGTGCCCCACACCGAACGCTTCGGCCACGCACCACATGCGATCGACCGCGTGCGCCGCGGGCAGCGCCGGCGACGGTATCCGGTCGGTGTACGCGTAGCGGCTGCCCTCGCGGGCGTTGGCGAACCCCACGCGGCGCGGCGCGCCGGAGAGCCGCGCCATCACCCCGCTGCGGAGCAGCCCTTGCATGTCGATCACCAGATCGAACCGTCGCCGCCGGAGGGCGGTGAGGAACGCGTATGCGGTCGCGAGCGAGCGGCGGACGCCCTTGAGCGCGCCGCGGTCGAAGGGGAGCGTGTCCGTCAGGTCCGGGTGGCCGGTGAGGAGCGATTCATACCCGCTATTCACGACCCAGGTGATGTGCGCCGCCGGGAAGCGGACGCGGAGCGCCGACAGCACCGGGAGCGAGTGAACGATGTCGCCCAGCGCGCTGGGCTTGATGAGGGCGATCCGCCGCGCGTCGATCCGGTCCAGCGACATCGGAATCCTTCCTGTAGGACAGGCTTCCAGCCTGTCCATCCCACGGGACAGGCCGGAAGCCTGCCCTACGGTGCCGAAACCGGCCGTTCGCCCCTGATCTTCGGCAGGAGCGCGACCACGACCAGCAGCGTGAGCACGGCGGCCAGGTACGGAAGTGTGCGCGAGGATTCGGCCTGGAACAAGACCGATCCGAGGAACGGGCCGAGGATGCGACCGAGCGACGCGAACGCCTGGTTCACCCCCAAGACTTCGCCCTGCCGCGCCGGGTCGGACCGCCGCGATACCAGCGCCGACACGGACGGGTTCACGAACGCGAACCCGATCACGGAGACCGAGATCGCGACGTAGAACAGCGGCTTCAGGTAGCCGCCCTTAGAGGTGTCGGGCGTGGACGCGAGGTACGCGACTATGCCGACCATCGCGAGGCCGAGAATCATCATCCCCACGCCGGCCTGCAACAGCTTCTCCTCCGACCGCTTCTTCACCATCGGCCGGTACGCGCCGCCGGCGAACGTCAGCACCGCGCCGACCATCGCGAACACCAGGAAGTTGTCGCGGTCGGTCATGCCGAACGCGGACTGCGTGAGGAGCGCGAGCGTGGCCTCGAAGTTGGCGAACGCGAAGATCGCCAGGAAGTAGATCAGCACCAGCGCGCCGACGGTCGGCATCTTCAGCACCTCCATCGACTTCGCGGCGCTGAAGAACTCCTTCCCGGCCTTGTTCGCCGGGTCGCGCGTCTCCTTGAAGACGGCCAGTGCGATCAGGAGCGCGACGAGCGACAGCCCGGACGCGAGCGCCCCCACGCCCCACGGCTCCTGCGCGAACAACTCCAACCCGAAGTACGCGATGAGCGGCCCGAGCGTGAACCCGGCCCCGAACGCGATACCGATCAGCGCCATCCCCTTCGCCCGCTTCTCCGGGGTGGTGCAGTCCGCGATCACGGCCGCCGCGGTGCCCACGCTCGCGCCGGCGATGCCCGCGCCGATTCGCGCCAGCAGCATGAGCGCGATGGCGAGTTCGGCCCGGTTCGCTTCGAGGGTGACCGCGAAGCCGTAGAGGGCGTAGAAGACGACCGAGCCGAGCAGGCTGATGAGGAGAACCGGCCGCCGGCCGATGCGGTCCGAGACGCGGCCCCACACCGGGCTGAACACGAACTGCATGAGCGAGAAGACGGAGAACAGCACGCCGATCACGGCCCCGCGCGCGGCCGACGCGAGGCCGAGGTGGTTGAGGTACGGCTCCACCTGTCGGGGCAGCACGGGCAGCACGATGCCGAACCCGAGCAGGTCGATGAACACGACGAGCCAGACGATGCCGAGAGCGCCCTTCGTGGAGCGGGCGCCTGAGCGGGGGGCGTCAGCCCCCTGTGCATTTCCGGACGGCGAAGTGTCGTTCATGCGGAGAGGATACGGACGCCGCCCGGCCCGCACAGGCCGCGCGGCCGGCACGTCCCGCGCGCCTTCACTCGCCCGCGCGGCCGGTTCGCCGCGGCTGACGTTGACCCGCGGTCCGATTCGGACGACAGTTCATGATAAACCGGTGTGTACTCGCGGCGGGGGACAGCGCATGGGACTCGCCGACACATCCCCGCGTGCGACTGCGCCGGACACCGGCACGCGGACCGCGTTCCTCGTCGTGGGCACCGCGAGCGTGCCCGACGGCCGGTTGCTCGCCGCGGTGAGGTACGCGGGCGAGAACCTGACGCCGGAAGCGGCGGTCGCGCGCGCCAACGCCGACGCGGGCGACGGCCCCTTGCCGGTCACGTTTCAGGTGCCGGTGGGCGTGTGCGTGCTCCGCGTCGGCCCGGACTTCGCGCTCCTCAACTTCAAGTGCCTGGACGCGCCGCACTTCCGGCCGCGCGAGATCGTCAACCAGTTCTGGTTCGGGGCGACACACTACAAGGCGAAGCTGGTCACCTTCAACGGCCGCGGGTTCGACCTGCCGCTGCTGGAGCTGGCCGCGTTCCGGTACGGCATCTCGGCCCGCGACCACTACCTCGCCCGCGACCGCTACCGCGGGCCGATCGACCTGATGGACTGGTTCACGAACTTCGGCGCGTGCCGCCTGTCCGGCGGTCTGGACCTGCTCGCGAAGCTCATCGGCAAGCCGGGGAAGATGGAGGTGCCCGGCGGGCGCGTCTACCAGCTTCATCAGGAGGGGAAGCTTCAAGAGATCAACGACGACTGCCTGTGCGACACGCTGGACACGTACTTCGTGTTCCTGCGGACGCGCATCCTAACGGGCGACATCAATCGGGAGCAGGAGGCCGCGCTCGTGGGCAAGGCGAAGGAGTTGCTCGCGGCGAAGGCGGCCGATCACCCGGTGCTCCGCCGCTACCTCGACAACTGGACGGACCTCGCGTCGATGTGATTTGTGGTTCAACCGTTAGCAGTACAGCGCGGGTTCCTCGCCGTTTCGTAAGCTGTTCATCGGGGAGGACAACCGATGACGGAGCAGGAAATCGTGGCTCTGGGGCCGGCGT
>JAYUBA010001076.1:0-4161 GCA_043741075.1 Frigoriglobus sp. | reverse complement strand
CCGGCCGCCGCTGACAGTTCGGCCGTGGTCAGTTGCGTTGCGGGGATCGCGAACCGGCGCTCGACGAACGCGCGCAGGATCGCCGCGACCCGTTCCACCGCCGCCGCGCCGGTCGTGCCGCTCGCGTCCAACTTCGCGAGGGCCGCGAGCGCCCATTCACCAGGCGGAACCGGCTTCGCCCTTCTGGAACGCGCCCACGCCACGACCAGCGCCGCGAGACACGACGACCCGAACGCGACGATCACCCACACCGGCACCGGCGCGCGGGGCGGCAACTCCGGCGGGGGCGGCGCGTCCTCCGGGGGCGTGACCGGACGGGCCGCGGTCGCTTCGCCCACGGTCTTGGTCACCGCGATGGCGACCGGCGGCCACGTCACCGGCTGCCCGTTCACGGTGACCGGGTTGAAGCTCACGAGCAGCGCGCCCTCGTCGAACGGGTCGAGGCGGAACACCTGCCGCCACTCCTCGCGCCCGTTCGCGGTGGACCGGACCGCGGCCAGCGGGGCGAGCGGGTCCAGGCGGATGCGCCAGGCGACGTTCGCGTCGGCGGTGAGCAGTTGTTCGGGCAACTTCACGAGCAAGGGTGCCGGCCCTTCGAGCGTGAGCGTGACGCGCACCGTCTGGGAGAGGGTCACGGCCGTGCGGTCGGGCACCGCGTCGGCGCGGACGCCCGGCGGCTGCGCGCGGAGCAACAGAGGGGAGAGCAGCAGGGCGAGCACGACGAGCGCGACGCGGTTCGCGGTCCGCATGTCTACCCGTGCCTCCGGCGGCGGTCGCGCTTGCGGAAGAAGTTCAGCAGCGCGTCGAAGTGGTCGCCGTCGGTGCCGGCCTCGATGAGATCGGCCCGGCACCCGCGGGCGAGTTTGGCGAACCCCTCGTCGCGGGCGCGGGCCGCGGCGGCGAACTCGTCGCGCACCCGCGCGCTGCCGGTGTCCACCAGCACCTGCCGGCCGGTCTCGGCGTCCTGCAACCGCACCAGCCCGACCGCGGGCCAGGCGCGCTCGCGCGGGTCGCTGGTCCGCACCGCGATCAGGTCGTGCTTGTGCGCCGCCCGCCGGAACGCGCTCTCGTACCCGGTTCCGAAAAAGTCGCTGATGAAGAACACGATGGCCCGGCGGCGCTGGACCTTGTTGAGGTGGTCGAGCGCCACGGCGAGGTCGGTGCCGGGGTGCTTCGGGTCGAACGCGAGGATGTCGCGCAAGAGCCGCAGCACGTGCCGTGGCCCCTTGTTCGGCGGCACGTACCGCTCCACCCCGGACGAGAACGCGAGCAGCCCGACGCGGTCGTTGTTGCTCACCGCGCACAGCGCGAGCAGGGCCGCCAGTTCGGCCGCCGCGGCGCGCTTGGTGAGCTGCCGGGTGCCGAACCCCTGGCTCGCGGACACGTCCACGGCGAGGATCATGGTCAGCTCGCGCTCCTCGACGAACCGCTTGATGAACGGGTGCCCGACGCGGGCAGTCACGTTCCAGTCGATGGTGCGCACGTCGTCGCCGGGCTGGTACTCGCGCACCTCCTCGAACGACAGCCCGGCCCCCTTGAACGCGGAGTGGTACTCGCCGCCGAGGAGCGTCTGCACGAGCCGCCGGGCGCGCAGGTGCAGGCGTCGGACCTGTCGCAGCACGTCGGCGGGGAGCATGGGCGCACGCGGTTGGCGTTGGGTGAACGAACGCAGACGGGTATCTTACGGACGCCCCACGAGGGCGCGCGTAACGGAGGACCGGCGATGCCCGCGAAGGTGAAGCTCCCGTTCGAAGACCTGGGCGAGCTGCTGGAACGGCTGGGCGACATCCCGCCGAGCCGCATCTGCCTCGACCCGTTCCCCGGCACGGCGACCAAGCGCGACCTGCTCCGCAAGCACGGCCGGCCGCGGAAGCTGTACGAACTCGTCGAAGGCACTCTGGTGGAGAAAGGCATGGGGCACGTCGAATCGATCGTGGCGGCCGAACTCGCTCGGCTGCTCGGCAACTTCATCAAGCAGCACCAACTCGGTTACTGCAGTGGTGCCGACGACCTGATCGAACTCATGCCCAAACTCGTGCGCGGTCCAGACATAAGCTTCACCTCGTGGACGCAACGGCCGGACCGCACCGCGGACACCGACGCAATCAGTAAGGTGATTCCCTCTCTCGTGGTCGAAGTGCTCAGCAAATCGAACACCCGCGGCGAGATCGCCAAGAAGTTGAAGGACTACTTCTTCGCCGGCGTGCTGCTCGTGTGGGTGATCGACCCGCGGGAGCGTACCGCGAACGCGTACACCGCGCCGGACGCGGTCACCGCCGTGCCGGCCGACGGCGCGCTCGACGGCGGCACCGTGCTGCCCGGCTTCGCCCTCCCGCTCGCGGCGCTGTTCGCCGATCTGCCCGCGCCGGTCCCGAAGAAGCCGACCAGGCGCAAGAAGAAGTGACGGCGGTCACTTCGAGTCCGGGTCGATGCCGAGTTCGCGCAGTTTGGCCGCGAGCCGCTCGGCCCGTTCGCGCTCAGCGTCCCGTTCGGCCGTCGCTCGGTCCGCGCGCACGCGCTCGTCCGCCAGTTCCTGCGCGATCTCATCGGGCCTCCGCAACGGGTGGCCGTCCGGGCCGAACACCGTCAACTGCCCCTTCGCCAACGCGAACCGGAAGCCGAGGCGGGGGCTGACGTGCCCGTCCATGTCCGCGACGCGCACCAACTTCCCGGCCTCGCGCCGCCACCCTTCCGCGTGCATCGGGAAGTCGGGGTAGACGATGTAGTATTCCTCGGCCCCGTGCCGCTCGTAGAACTCGCGCTTGTCCTCCATCTGCTGCGCGCGATTATACGGCGACCACACCTCGAAGAGGACCTGCGGGAAGATGCCCTCTTCCTCCCACACCTTGTAACTCCCGCGGTACCCCTTCGGTCGCCCGAACGCGACGTACACGTCCGGTGCCAGACGGAGGTCGCGTTCCTTCTCGACCGGGTAAATCAGGTTGTCGCCCGCGACGAACACGTCGTCGCGGGCCGCGAAGTGCGCCTCCGCGTTCCACTTCAGAATCGCGATCCAATCGAACTGGAGGGTGTTGTCGGCCATAGGTTGACCGTCGGAATCGGGGTACTGAATCTGTTCGACGCGCAACGGAACGATCATCGCTCGCCTCCTTGGGCCGCCGATATGATACCCCAACCGCCGGTCGCGGGAAAGCCGGCGCGGTCAGCGCAGCACCAGCGGTTCGCCGGGGTTGCGGGCCTTCGCGGCGGCGACCGCCCGCGTCACGTCCTCGATGTTGGTCCCGTCCCACTTCACCACGTTCGGGTGCGTGAAGTCGCGGTTCTGCGGGCACACCGGCATGACGCCCAGCCCGCGCGGCCGGTGCCGCAGCCACCGGAGCATGTAGTCCGGGTAGTCGTCGTACAGGAACTTCCCGTACACCAGTCCCTTGTCGCTGGTCACATGAATGTCCACCTCCGGCCCGATGTGGCGCTGGCACCACCGCACCTTCTCGTCCCACGCCAGCGAGTGCCGCTTCGGCCCCTTCGTCAGCACGTGAACGTCGAACCCGAGTCGCTCGCAGAGGCGGAGCACCGTCATGCCCATCGGGATCGGGTCGAGGTTCAGCCACCACCCCGGCTGCCCCTTGATGAGGCGCATCCGGGCCAGGACGTGTTCCCGCTTCTCGGTCAGCCACAGGTTCTCGCGCGTGGCCGGCGGTTCGTCCGGCGCGCCGAGTTCCGCCAGGTCGCGGACCATTGCCCCGTCGTAGTCGGCGAGCGACCCGTCCATGTCGAACAGGGCGATGTCGATGCCTTCGGTGTCCATCGGGTGCCTCCGGGTGATGCCGCGTGATGATACCTTACCCGCCGGCCGAGTAGAACCCGATCACGGTCCGCACGGCCCGGCGCCACGCGGCGAGCTTCCGCTCGCGGTCGGCGGCCGGGAGCGCCGGCTCGAACCGCGTCGCGGCGGCGACCCGCGCGCCGAGCGTCGATTCGTCCGCCAGTCCCGCGCCGACGGCCGCGAGGAACGCCGCGCCCAGCGCCGTCGATTCACTCTGCGCGGCGCGGGCCACCGGCCGGCCCAGCGCGTCGGCCTGGCACTGCAAGAACCAGTCGTTGCGGGCCATGCCGCCATCGACGCGCAGCAGACCTACCCCCCCGGCCCCCCTCCCTGAAGGGAAGGGGGAGGAAGCTGAAGGGAAGGGGGAGGAAGCT
>JAYUBA010001075.1:0-13121 GCA_043741075.1 Frigoriglobus sp. | reverse complement strand
TCGCCATGCCGCTCGAATGAAGTTGAAAATGCTCTAAGATTTTACCCAAACTCTGTTTTCAGTGAAGTGACACGGGGTAACGTCACCCCCCCACCCGGCTCGCAAAGCCTCGCCGACCTCCCCCTCAAGGGGGGAGGTCAAAGACAAAGAGCCTTCCGGCTCAATTCACCCGCCTCCGTCTCATACCGAATCGGGTTGATGTCTTTCTGTAGCCGGCCTCTGTGAGGCCGGTGCTCCGGGGTCACAGACCCCGGCTACAGAAAGCAATCAACCCGCCTCCGCCTCAGTGCCCGCCTTCCTTGCCCGCGCCGTCCGGCGCGTGCCCGGCTTCGCCGTGCTCCTTGCCGCCGTGCTTCCGCTCCTCCGCGTCCTCGCGCGTCTCCAGAACCGCCTTGCGGAACGGGCGCAGCGCGAACACGTCCGTGACCCGCCGCCCCTCGGAGTTGTAGGCGAGGTAGATCGGCCGGCCGAGCGCCGGGTCGTCCGACGGCGCGAGGAACACGCGCCCCAGGTGCGCCCGGAAGCCGGTGTAGTCGGTGCCGTAGGTGCCGTCGTACACCGGGCCGATGGCCGAACCGGGGCCGCGGGCGATCAGGTTGTTGTTCCGCAGGCTCGCGCCGCCGATGTACCCGCCGTGGTCGAACCGGGTGGTGGTCGGCACCGCGCGCGGCTTGACCGAGAGCGGGTACCCGGCCCGCTCCGCCGAGTGCTCGATGTTCGCGTGCGGGAGCGGGGTCCGCTCCGCGATCCGCTGGAGCAGCGGCCGGTCGTCGGCGCGCGCCGCGGGCGAAAGGGAAACGAGTACGAGGCCCGCGAGGGCGAGTGAACGGCGCATGGGGCACCGGGAGCTTTGGGGGGAGCGGAATACCGGCCGGCGCCCGGCGGCGGCGTTACCCACCCGCCCGGCACCCCCGGCGTTCTCTCCCTTATCGGCTCGCTCACCCCTCCGGGTTGCGGTTGAATTTCTGGTACGGCAGCCGCACCCCGTTCACGATCAACTGGTCGGCCCGCAACGGCAGCGGGGCCGCGAACCCGGACTCGCCGGCCACCGTCGCCACGTCGTCCTGGTCCACGCCGTCGCCGCTCACCCCGAACCCGCCGATCAGCTCCTTCGCGGTCCCCCGGTACAGCGGCGCGCTGCCGGGGAAGAACACGATCCCGTCCTGGTTCTGCAAGTTGAACGGGTCGTGGAAGTTGGTGCCGGGGTTGAACGCGTCGTACCCCACCACGCTCTGGTACGCGGACGCGGGCAGCGGCGGCCCGATCTGCCGGCCGGTGAACCGGTCGGTGCCGAGTCGGTCGTCGTTGAGCTGCGAGAACGGCCCCGGCAGGGCCGGGTCGATGCCCTCCGGGAACCGCGGCTCGCCGAGGAACCGGAACGTGCGGTTGGTGAGCGCGAACCCCGGAGCCACGCCCGGAATCTGGTCGATCGCCTGGAGCTGCGCGGCGTTGGCGTAGTACGCCACGTTCCGCGCCTTGGCCACCGCCACGTCGATGGAGAAGATGGTCGCGTCCGGCTGCCGGAACAGGCCCACGATGTTCCCCTGGCGGTCGGCCACGGCGAACACGAACTTGGCCCGCGCGCCGACCGGCAGGCGGATCGCGGCGCGGGTCTTGTCCGCCTGAATCAGCCCGGCGGTGATGATCGCGTTCACCTCGGTCGCGGTCACCCCGTCGCCGTCGTGCGGCATCACCAGCCACCCGGACGGCACCGGCAAGCCGTTCTGGAGGATCACGTCGTCGCCGGTGCGGGCGATCCCGTCGGCCCCGGCGGTGACGGCCACGTTCACCCCGTCGTTCGCGCTGCCGCGGCCGACCGCGTTGCCCTCCTCGACCACCCGCCGCAGCCCCTCCACGGAGCCGCCCTGCCCGAACACGTCGAGCTGGATGCCGACGAGGTCGATGCGGCCGTTGGGCAGGCCGAAGCCGGCCGGCAGCGCGACGCCGCCCAGGGTGTCCACGGGCGCCGTCGGCGCGGTGCCGATCACCGACCGCGCGCCGCCCAGGGCCGCGAACGCGATCCACTCGGCCTCGGCCGACCGGTCCGGCAGCGCCGCGTTGAAGGTGGTGCTGAGGCGCGAGTTCTCCTCGGTCGCGAACCCGGTGCGGCCGGGGAAGAACACGCCGATGCCGCCGACCACCTGCCCGTTCTTGAAGATCGGGATGCCGCCGGGCAGCGTGGCGATGCCGCGCGACTGCGCGCCCAGCAGCAGCCCCGACTGGAAGCCGTACGAGTCCGGCGGGAACAGCGACTGTCCGGCCGGCACGAACGCCGGGTCGGCGTTGAACCGCTGGGCCAGGCGCACGTCGTCGGCCGTGCCCTTGATGCGGTCCGCGCCGGGCGCGAACGTGCCGTCGCGGTTCGTGTGCTCGATCTGGAACAGGTCCACCTGCGGGGTACTCGCCACGTTCGGCGGGAAGTGCCCCTTCACGCCCACGGCGGCCACGAACCCCGGCCCGCGGAGGGTCGAGTTCGGGTCGGTGACGCTGGGGTTCGAGTTCACCTCGCGCTCGGTGATGGTGGACTGGCTGATGAACTGGATGGTGCGCGATGTGAGCGGGGCCGCGTTGTTGCCGAAGAACGCGCCGGTGCGGGCCTTCGCCACCGCCCCGTCCACGGCGAACACGAACGTGTTCAGGTCGCCGGTGATCGCCGGGTTCACGCCGCTCTCGACCCGGACGCCGAGGATGCGCCCGTTGCGGTCCACGATGGCGATGATGGCGTCCGAACTGGCCGACGCGGCGGCGGCCCGCTTCAGCAGCGCGTCCACCTCGGCGGCGGTGATCGTCTGCTCCGGGATGGCGACCGTCACGCCGGGCGGCAGCGCGGCCAGGATCCGGTCGCCGGGGTTCGGCACCACCACGTCGGCCGGCTTCACCTTGAACAGATCGTTGAACCCGCCGCCGCCGTTGAAGGTGTTGGCCGCGCGCCCGCCGAACAGAAAGTCGCGGCCGGGGCCCCCAATGAGCGTCGCCGCGCCGCCGCCGGCGACCAGCTTGTTCGTGCCGTCCCCGCCGTCGAGTGCGGCCGGCTGCGTCAGGTTCGGGTCGATGATGACCACATCGTTGCCGCCGCCGGCGTTCACCGCGATCGCGAGGACGGTGGCCGGGGCGAACGCGCCGATCTGGACCGTTCCGTCGAGGACGCGGACCGCGGACCCGTCGGTGAAGATGCGGATGCGGTCGTCGCCCGGCGTGCCGGTGACGGTCAGAACCCCGCCCGCGAGCGCGACCGTGGCCGGCACGGCCCGGTCTTCCAGAGACTCGCAGCCCAGGGTGGCGCGCCGCTGGGCGCTTCGGAAGTCGGCGGTGTGCATGGCCGTGCCCGCGTGAATGGGAACCGTCCCTGTCCCATCAATCGGACCGCCGCCGCCCCCGCCTCCACAGATTCACCCGCTTCACCGGCACAACCGGAAGAATCCTCATGGCCGGCGCGTCCGGAACCGATGTGAGTGTTGAGGCACCACGGTGAGTGTCCCTCTGTCGGCGCGACGTTTGTGGGGGTACGGACATGGGCCGTGTGTCGAATTTCGGCCGCTGTGTCGCGGGCGGGCTGTTGTGCGTCGCGGGGGCCGCCCGCTCGGACGAGCCGCTGGCGACCGCCCCGCCGCCCCGCGCGGTCGAGTCGGCCCCGGCGCTCGCGACCCCGCCGCTCCTGTCGATGCCGGTCGCGCCGCTCCTACCGCCAGTACCGTTAGTACCGCTAGTACCGGCGGTTCCGGGGCCGGTCGTTCCGGCACCGCCCCCGCCGATGCCGATTCCTCCCAGGATGGTCCCGCCGGGCGCGCCCGGCGGCAAGGCGGACCCGAAGCCCGCGGACGCGCTCCGCGACACCACGCGGCAGCCGATCGAGCGGCTCCTGGAGCCGTCGAAACCGCCCGCCCCGGGCGCGGCCGACGCCGCCGCGGCGCAGGCCAATTACACGTACTTCCCGACCCTCGGGTTCGCCGGGCAGAGTGGGGTGAAGCCGCGGTCCGGCGGGAACGCCGAGTTCGACACGGTCGAGGACCGGTGGCGCATCGGGTTCCCCGAATGGGACCGGTACGGGCTGGGGCACCCGCGGGTGTTCGACTACCCGTACCGCCTCGGCCGCTGGTACGACCCGTACAACCAGAACGTGCTCAAGGGCGACTACCCGATCCTCGGGCAGCACACGTTCCTGAACATCACCGGCGTCAACAGCACGCTGTTCGAGGGGCGCATGATCCCGACGGCGACGACGCCGTTCGAGAGCACCTCGCGGCCGTTCACCACCGACTTCTTCGGGCGGTCCGGGCAGTTCGTGTTCTCCAACCTGACGACGGTGTCGTTCGACCTGTTCCACGGGGACGCGGCGTTCAAGCCGAACGACTGGCGGGTGAACCTGACCCCGGCGTTCAACGCGAACGCGCTGAGCGTGGAGGAGCTGGCCGTCGTCAACCCGGACGTGCGCAAGGGGACGGTGCGGAACCGGTCGTGGGGGACGCTCCAGCAGTGGTTCGTCGAGTACAAGCTGGCGGACCTCAGCCCGCAGTACGACTTCGTGTCGGTGCGGGCCGGGTCGCAGCCGTTCACGTCCGACTTCCGCGGGTTCATCTACAGCGACGTGAACCGCGGCGTCCGCCTGTTCGGCAACGCCGACGGCAACCGCACGCAGTACAACCTGGCGTACTTCCGGCAGTTGGAGAAGGACACGAACAGCCAGTTGAACACGTTCACGGACCGGGACCAGGACATCGTGATCGCGAACGTGTACCGGCAGGACTTCCTGTTCCCCGGGTACACGGCGTCGGCCAGCTTCCACTACAACAACGACGCGCCCTCGACCAAGTTCGACAAGAACGGGTTCCTGGTGCGCCCGGACCCGGCGGGGGTGTTCCAGCCGCACCGGGTGGAGGCGTACTACCTGGGGTTCGCCGGCGACGGGCACATCGACCGGTACAACATCTCGCACGCGTTCTACTGGGTGTTCGGGCGCGACAGCCGGAACCCGATCGCGGGCCAGCCGGTGTCGATCAGCGCCCAGTTGGCGGCCCTGGAACTGTCCTACGACCGCGACTGGGCGCGGTTCCGGGTGAGCGGCCTGTACCAGTCGGGCGACGGGAACGCGAACAACGGGCACGCGACCGGGTTCGACACGATCATCGACCAGCAGAACTTCGGCGGCGAGTTCAGCTTCTGGCGGCGCCAGCGGATCCCGCTGTTCGGCGTCGGGCTGACGAACGACCAGAGCCAGTTGGCGAACCTGCGGTCGAGCCGCATCCAGGGGCAGAGCAACTTCGTGAACCCGGGCCTGTGGCTCCTCGGCGGCGGCGTGGACTTCGACATCACCCCGCGGCTGCGGTCGATCAACAACGCGAATACGCTGTTCTTCGACAAGACGAACACGCTGGAGACGTTCACGTACCAGAGCCACATCGACCGGTTCATCGGGGTGGACCTGAGTTCGGGGTTCGAGTACCGTCCGCGGCTGAACAACAACGCGATCGTCATGGGCGGCCTCTCGACGCTGATCGGGAGTTCCGGGTTCCGGGACCTGTACAACAAGAAGGACAGCAAGGTGCCGACGCTGTTCTCCGGGTTCGTGGAGATCATCCTCACGTTCTGAGCGGGCGGCGGGAGCGGAAAACTGGTCACACCGACCAGTCCTCCCACAGTAGGCCCGGCACGCGACCGAAGTCGCGGGCGTTGTTGGTGACGACCGTCGCGCCGAGTTCCAGAGCGACGGCCGCGATCTTCAGGTCCATCTTCCCGACGTTCAGTTTCAATTTTACGAGGCTGTCGAACCGGTCCAGCGCAGCCTCGGTCAGTGGAAAGACAGCGAACCGAGCGAGAAATCCGGCCGCATCGGCAAGAGATTGCG
This sequence comes from Frigoriglobus sp., assembly GCA_043741075.1. GTDB lineage: Bacteria > Planctomycetota > Planctomycetia > Gemmatales > Gemmataceae > Gemmata. Next base: position 7,279 of record JAYUBA010001075.1, on the reverse strand, counting down.
AGGCGCGCGCTTCCTCCGCGTTCTTCTTCGCGCGGCGAAGTGCTGCCAGCCACCCGCCGACCACTTCCTCGACGTTTACGGCAGTGATCGCGACGACATCGGAAGAGTGAGCGAGGTATGCGCCCGAAGTACGCGGGTGGCTCCGCTGGAGCAGGGTCAGCGTGGTCGTGTCGAGCAGATAAACAGCCATCGCTCAGGTTCCGCTGGTGTCACGGCCTGGAGCCACGCAACGGGCCATCTGCCAGAGGGGAGTGAAATCACTCGGCGTCCGGGATCGTGTTGTGTTCCCGGCGATACTCTTCTACGGCCTGGACCCAATCCTCGAACAGCGGGCTTTCGCCGAGCCGCCGCGCCGCCGCGAGAACCGAATCGTGGTCTCCCACGGTAACGGTCCGCAGTTGCGCGCCCTGGAGCTTGGCGGTCAGCAGCGCGCGGAGCGCGTCCACCGCGGCGTCCGGCGTCGGGCCGTCGGCGGTGAGGTCGAGCGGCCCCCCGGTGGCGGCCCGGAAGCCGGTCGGCAGTGGGGACACGAGGACGGGGAGTTCCATACCTACCTCCGGTGATGCACCAGAGTTAAGGATAACGCGCGACCGGCGATTCTACCACGAGAAGGACCGCCGGCCCCTGCGGTTCGCCCAAGCGTCTCATCCACAGCCGCACGGCGGCGCAACTCCGGGTTGCCCCCGCCGGCACCAGCGGGGTAGCATGGGCCGCGCGAATCGGCATCACGCGTCCCGCCCGACGTGCCGATACCTCCTCCGGTCGCCCCACAGTCTCCGCACCCCGCCACGGACCGCGCCTATGCCGGACGCCCCACTCACCCGCCGCGACCGCGCGTTCATCGCGGTCCTCGCGGCGCTGGTCGTCGCGAGCGGGGTGATGACCGAACTCCGGTCCGCCTACATGCGGCACCGGCACACCGATCTCGGCGTCTACCTGCGGGCCGCCTGGGCCGTGCGGGCGGGGCTGGACCACTACACGGTGACCGACGACAACGGCTGGCACTACACGTACCCGTCGCTGCTCGCGCTCGCGCTGGTCCCGTTCGCGGACGCCCCGGCGGGCGCGCCGCAGCCGGAACTCGCGGTGCCGTACCCGGTGTCCGTCGCGCTCTGGTACCTGCTGAGCGTCGGGCTGCTCGTGTGGTCGGTCCACCACCTCTGCCGCGCGCTCGAAGACACCCGCCCCGGCGTCCCGTGCCCCGCGGCGACCCGCGGCCGGCGGTTCTGGTGGACGCGGGCCTGGCCGCTGTGGGTGTGCATGCCGGCCGTCGGCAGCACGCTCTGGCGCGGGCAGGCGAACCTCCTGGTCCTGGCGCTGCTGACCGGGTGCATCGCGGCGTCGATCCGCGGGCGGCGTGCGAGCGCGGGCTGGTGGCTGGCCGCCGCGACGTGCATCAAAGTGATCCCGGCGCTGCTGATCCTGTACCCACTCGTGCGCCGCGACTGGCGGATGCTGGCCCACTTCACCCTGGGAATGGTGCTGGGCATGGCGGTGATTCCGGCGGTCGTCCTGGGACCGGAGCGGGCGCTCGCGACCACCGGAACGTTCGTGAACCAGACGATCCTGCCCGGTCTGACCACGGAGCCGGGGGCGATGTCGCGCGAACTGACCGACATGACCGGCACCGACAACCAGTCGGTGCGGGCCATCGTCCACAGCGCGGTGAACTGGAACGTGACCCCGCGCCCGCCGCAGGCCGCCACCGGCACGAAAATCGCTCACGCTGTGATCGCCGTCGTACTGATCGTCGTCACGTTCCTGGCCGCCCGCCGCATCCCGGACGAGCGGTACCGGACGCTGTTCCTCCTGAGCGGGCTGGTGATCGTGTCCGTCGCCGTGACGCCGGTCAACCACACGCACTACATGGCCCTGGCCGTTCCGGCCGTTCTGGGGCTTGTGTACTGGGAACTGGAGCGGCGCGGGGCGTTCACCTGGGGGCCGGCGCTCGTGGCCGTGGTCGTGCTGCACATCGCGTCGGGGATCTACCCGCGCATCCCGTTCCTGCCCGGCTTCCAGGCCGCGCGGGATTACGGGGTCACGATGCTCGGCACGCTCCTGGTCTGGTACGCGGGCCTGCGGCTCCCGGCGGCGCCGGCCGTGCCCGCCCCGCCGACGGGCGCGGGCGCGTTCCGGCTCCCGACCGTGCAAGTGTTCAAGTGAATCGCGTCGGGGTCGCCGTGCCGGCCCTCCCGCTCAGAAGGGTGTTGACGTGTTCAGCCTGATCCTCCCCGCGTACAACCCCGGTCCGGGGGTCGAACGAACGTGGCGCGCCGTCGCCCGGTTCGTCGCCGACCGGGCCGCGCGCGGGGCCGCGTGGGAAGCCGTGTTCGTGCTCGACGGCTGCACCGACGGGACCGACGACCGGCTCGCCGCGCTGGCCGCGGGCGGCGACCCGCGGGTGCGCGTGCTCGGCTACCCGAAGAACCGGGGCAAGGGCGCCGCGGTCCGGGCCGGCTTGCTCGCGGCCCGCGGCGCGTACCGGGTGTTCACCGATGTCGATCTGGCGTACTCGTTCGACGACGTGGACCGGCTCGCGGACGCGCTGCGGGCCGGGGCCGGGGTCGCCATCGCGTCGCGCGAGCACGCCGACAGCCGTGTGACGATCCCGCCCCGTCTGCTGGGCCACACGTTCCGACGGCGGCTCCAGAGCCGGGCGTTCGGCGCGGCCGTGCGGCTCCTGCTCCCGCTCGCGCAGCGGGACACGCAGGCCGGGCTGAAGGGCATGTCCGCGGCCGTCGCGGAGCGGGTGGTGCCGGAACTCCGGTGCGACGGGTTCGGGTTCGACTGCGAGCTGCTGACCGCGTGCGCCCGGGCCGGCATCCCGGTCGCCGAGACGCCGGTGTGCGTGCGGTACGACGACCGCGCCAGCACCACCGGGGCGGGCGCCGGCTTCCAGATGCTGCGCGAGGTGTGGGGCATCCGCCGGCGGTGGCGGAACCGCACGCTGGCGCCGGTGCCGGCCCCGCTCCCGGTGTCCAAGGCCGCGTGACGACGGGCCGTTGAACGCCAACGTCGCCTTTCGCGGAGCCAAAGGCGACACACCCAACGGGGACCGGAGCCGCGACGTGCCGTTCGACGCCGAACGATTCCTGCTCGTGACCGCCGACGACTTCGGCATCGGTCCGGCCACGTCCCGCGGCGTCCTCGACCTCGCCCAGCGGGGCGCGGTCACGTCCACGGTTCTGCTGGTCAACTCGCCGTTCGCGGGCGCGGGCGTGGCCGCGTGGCGCGCGTGCGGGCGCCCGCTCGAACTCGGCTGGCACCCGTGCCTCACCATCGACGCGCCGGTGCTCCCGCCGACCGAAGTGCCGTCGCTCGTCGGCCCGGACGGGCGGTTCCCGCGACTCGGCGTGCTGCTGAAGCGGCTGGCGCTCGGCCGCTTGCGCGGCGCGGAGGTGGAGGCCGAGTTCCGCGCACAACTCCGCCGCTTCCACGAACTCGTCGAAGCCCCTCCGGCGAACGTCAACGCGCACCACCACGTTCATGTGTTCCGCCCCGTCGGCGACGCGCTCGCCCGCGCGCTCGCCGGTTCGGGCGCGTCCTTCGTGCGCCGGGTCGTGGAGCCGCTCCGCACGCTCCGCCGGGTGCCCGGCGCGCGCGCGAAGCGGGCCCTCCTGAGTTGGTTCGGGACGCGCGCGGCCCGACGCCAGGACGCGGCGGGGCTTCCCGGCAACGACGCGCTGCTCGGCATCACCGACCCGCCGTTCACCGGGCGGCCCGACTTCTTCGCGCGGTGGCTGGCCGCCGCGTCCGGCCGGTTCGTGGAACTGAGCTGCCACCCCGGCCACCTCGACGCGACCCTCGACGGCCGCGACGGCACGCTCGCCGACGGACTGGTTCACCGCCGCCCGCGCGAACTCGCGCTCCTCTCGCAACCGGGGTTCTTCGACGCCGTGCGCGCCGGCGGCTTCACGCTGGTGACCGCGGCCCAACTGGTCCGGCGGCTCCGCGGCGAGCCGGGCGCCCCGCTCCGCCGCACGGCCTGATGCGTTGAGTCTGTCTTCTTGTGGTGCGTCCGCCTGCTCTTGGCGAGGCCGGCCAGAGGCCCGCGCCACAAGAAGAGAAGCCGCGAATGACCCTTCCGCCCGCGGGGCCGCCGCGGTACACTTCAACACGACGCGCCCCGTCCCCACTTCGCCCGCGAGGGTGCCCCGTGACCCGACCCGCCGTGTTCCTGCTGTTCGCCGCATCCCTCCTGCTGTTCTCGGCCGGCTCGGGCGCCGCGCCCCTCGACCCGGCACCCAAGACCGACGCGAAGAAGGCGACCGGGTTCGAGGGCCGCACCAAGGAGGGGAAGGCGCGCCTGCTGAAGGAGTTCAAGGGCGGCGCGGAGGGCGAAGAGGCGGTGATGCTCGGCCTCGCGTGGCTCACCCAGGTGCAGAAACCGGGCGGCCACTGGGCCTACGACGCCGGCCACACCAGTGACCACGCCGCGGCCACCGGCATGGCGGTGCTCGCGTTCCTCGGTGCCGGCCAGTCGCACAAGGAGGGCCGGTACAAGCAGACCGTTCAGGCCGGACTCGACTGGCTGGTGGGCGACGTGACCCTGACGCAGGACCGGGACAACGGCAAGTTCAAGACGATCACCAACATGTACTCGCAGGGGATCGCCACGCTGGCGCTGTGCGAGGCATACGGCATGACGCACGACCCGGCGCTGAAGAAGGCGGCGCAGGCCGCGATCGACTACATCCAGAAGGGCCAGGGGTCGAACGGCAGTTGGGGGTACGCGGCGGTGTCGAACGGCGACACGTCCATCGTCGGCTGGCAGATTCAGGCGCTCCACGCGGCCAAGCTCACGCAGGACCTCGTGGTGGACGACGAGGTGATCGCGAAGGCGATCAAGTTCTTGAACTACGTCAGTCCGGGGCAGACCAAATCCGCCTACGGGTACGGCACCCCCGGCGGTGCCGCGCCCGCCACGGCGCTCACCGCCATCGGCCTCTTGTGCCGGTACTACGTGGACGGGTGGCGGTCCGAGACGCCCGGCTTCGCCGAGGGCGCGAAGGGGCTGATGCGGCTGGCCCCGACGGCCCAGCGGGCGCCCCAGTTCGACATGTACTACTACTACTACGCGACGCAGGTGGTCCGGTTCTACGGCGGGGACGAGTGGACCACCTGGAACGAGGGGCCGAAGCAAAAAGACGGGACGCGTAAGGGCGGCATCCCCGAGTGGCTCGTCGGGCTTCAGGTCCGCACCCCGGCCGACCGCGGCAGTTGGAACCGCGACCACGGCATGTTCGGCGGCGGGTGCGGGCGCCTCGGCACGACGTGCATCTGCCTGCTGACGCTGGAGGTGTACTACCGGTACGCGCCCGAGAACGAGAAGCAAGCGAAGCCGTGAGGGGGGCAAGTCGGGTGAGGGGTCTTCTCTTCGCCCTTCGCCGCCGGTGTGTAGCCTTCTCTTCTACTGCCGCGCCGCGCCCTTCACCTTCATCGGAATCGCGTACAAACTCGTGCCCGCGGTGATGAACAGCGTCCGCATGTTCGTGCCCCCGAAGCACACGTTCGTCGTCCCCTCCGGCACGTCGATTGCGGTCAGCTTCTTGCCCGCCTTGTCGTAGATCGTCACGAACTTGCCGAGCGTGAAGTACACGTTGCCCTGCTCGTCGATGGTCATGCCGTCGGAGCCTTGCGCGCAGAACGGCTTGCGGTTCTTCAGCCCGCCGGCCGCGTCGATGTCGTACACGAACGTCTTGTTCGCGCCGATGTCGGCGACGTACAGCGTCTTGCCGTCGGGCGTGCCGATGATGCCGTTGGGCTGCGTGATCTCGCCCGCGTCGGCGCGGCTCAACTTGCCGTCGGCCGACACGAAGTACACCGCTTGTTTGTCCTGCTCCTTCGGCCCGCGGGTCCAGTACGGACGCTTGTAATACGGGTCGGTGAAGAACGCGCTGCCGTCGTCGCGCACCCAGACATCGTTCGGGCCGTTCAAGAGCTTGCCGCCGTAGCCCTTCACCACGACCGTCTTCTCCTTCGTCTTCACGTCGATCTTCCACAGCTCGTTCTTGTCGTCGGCGCACGCCCACAGCACGCCGCTCTTGTCGAAGGCCAGACCGTTGGAGCGCCCGCACGGCTCCATGAAGGTGGAGAGCTTGCCGGCCGTGCTCCAGACGTGGATGCGGTCGTTCGGCTGGTCGGTGAAGTACACGTTGCCGTCCGCGTCGGGCGCCGGCCCCTCGGTGAACTTGAAGCCGCCGGCGAGCTTGACCAGCACCGCCCCCGGCGCGACCGGTGAGCCTTCGTTCGCCTTCGTCATGGTGAGAAATCCTTCGGTTCGCATCCACTCCTCGCACCGCTTCGGCCAGGTCGCGTGCGGCTTGTCGCCGGCGCGCATGCCGAACCCGTGCCCGCCGCCGGAGTAGACGTGCATCTCCGCGGTCACGCCCGCCTTCTTCAGCGCGGACATCATCTTCAGGCTGCCGTCGAGCGGGCCGTTGTCGTTATACGCCAGCGCGAAGAAGCACGGCGGCGTGTCCTTCGACACGCGAATCTCCGGCGCGAGCTTCTCCTTATCGACCTTGTCCACGATCCCGCCGGGGTAGATGAGCACCGCGAAGTCCGGGCGGCAACTCACCTTGTCGGCGTCGTCGAGCGGGTCGTAGGATCGCTTGTCGGAGTTGGTCGCGGCCCACGCGGTGAGGTGCCCGCCGGCGGAGAAGCCGAGCATCCCGATGCGCGCCGGGTCGATGCCCCACTCCTTCGCCTTCGCGCGCGTGAGGCTGATCGCCCGCTGCGCGTCCTGGAGCGCGCCGACGGGCGGGTCGCCCTTGGGCGAATCGGCGCGGCGCGGCACGCGGTACTTCAGCACCACGCCCGTCACGCCGACGGACTGGAGCCACTCGCCGACCATCGTTCCCTCGTGTTCCCACGCGAGGTTGTTGTACCCCCCGCCGGGCGCGACCACGACCGCGGCGCCGGTGTTCTTCTCCTTCGCCGGCCGGTAGATGGTGAGCGTCGGCTTCGACACGTTGGTGATCGAGGTGACCCCGCCGCTCTTACCGGTGGTGACCTTCTCGTCGCCGATGTCGAGCTTCTCGCCGGGCGCGCCCTTCGGCCACACGTCGAGTACGGGGAGCGGGTCGGCGGCGCGCGCGAGCAGCGGCGCGAGGAGCAGCGCGAACAGGGAGAGGCGGCGCATTGGCGGTTCCTGTCGGGGAAGGGGCGTGCCGGGATTCTCGCCGAGGCGGCGGGCCGGGTCAAATGTTCAGCGCGAGTTTGGCGCGGCGCGGGCGCGAATCACCCGCGTTGGTTTTGACCTCCCCCCTTGAGGGGG
>JAYUBA010001074.1:0-4170 GCA_043741075.1 Frigoriglobus sp. | reverse complement strand
TTGTGACTTTGCGACTTTACGACTTTTTGGAGTGCTTCGTTTCGGGCACGTCGGGCATGTCGGCGTCGAACCACGCGTCCTCGAACACGATCCGCTCCCGCTTCGCCATCGCCATGTTCGCGGTCAGCGCGAGGATGGCGTCGGCCATCGCGACCTCGCCGTGGCACCGCGGGATGATCGCTTCGTGCTTCAGCTTGCCGCTCGCGTCCTTTTCGTAGCTCACCTGTCCGCCCGACTGTTGCCACGCGCGCAGGCAGAACGCGAAGTGCTCCATCTCGGTGCGGTAGCCGCGGACCGCGGTGTCCCAGGAGGGCGCGCCGGCGGCCTTGCTGATCGCCGCGCCGCCGCCGCCGCCCCAGGTGCTCGTGGCCTCCATCGCGGGCTTGCCGGCCCCCGCGCCGGTGACGGTCACCTTGGTGTCGCGCCCGCCGCTGGCCGCCTTGCCGGGTTCCGCTTCCTTGAACAGGTACACGTCCTTTTCTTCCTCGATCACCATCGTCCCGCGGCTGCCCATCACGCACTCGCCGTACTTCTCGAAGCCGTTCGTGTTGAACGACGAGTACGTGACGACCACGATGTCCTGATCGTTCTCCTTCTGGGGCTTGCGGTCCTTGAGGACGAGGTGCCCGTCCTTGTCCCGCTTGTAGTAGCTCTTGCCGGGGAATTCGAACGTGACGAACACGCCGTCGTCGCTCTCGCGGTCGTTCCGGCCGGGGCCGTAGAAGAACTTCCCGCCGACGCCCGACACGGCGAGCGGGTGGACGTGGCCGAGGATGATCGAGGACGCGTCGAGTTGGTGGCTCCCGAGTTCGGCCATCAGCCCGCCGCCGGTCTTGTCGTACAGGCGCCAGCGGACCAGTTCCTCGACGTTCTTGAACCCGTACTGGTTCACGTCGCCGAACGCGACCTCCGCGAGCTTCTCCGGGGTCAGGGCCGCGGCGTCCTCTTTCAGGATCGGCTTGCACCAGCCGTCGCGGTAGTGGGGCAGGCCGTACTCGAGGGCGTACTTGGCCTTGTCCGCGTCGCTCGCGGTGAACGGCCACGAGTTGTTCCGGTGCCACAACGCCCGGATGTGTTTCACGTCGCCGAGGATGCCGGTGTTGAGCACCTCCAGGGCCTGCGCGTAGAGCGTGCTGTAGTGCCGCTGGTGGCCGACGGAGAGGAGCACCGGGTCGCCCGCCCGGTCCTTGTACTTCCCGGTCTTCGCGGCGAATTGTGTCATGTCCTTGCACTTGCCGATGGTCCGCGCCATCAGCTTCTCGCACAGGACGTGCAGCCCCTGTTCGATGCACGCCTTCGCGATCACGTCGTGCGTGTTCAGCGGCGTCGCGATGATGACCGCTTCGATCCGGAGGTTCTTCGTCTTGGCGAGCAGGTCGTTCAAGGAGGTGAACCGCGGGATGCCCCTGGCGCTGTCCTTGCCGTAGATGCCGTTCAGCCCCTTGCGCGGGCTGGGGGCCTTCTCGCCCTCGTAAATGCGGTCCAGGTTCGACGGCCGGATGTCGCACACGGCGACGATCTCGTTGAACTCCGGATTGTGGTCGCCGACGAGTACGCCGCCCTCGTCGCCGCACCCAATGAGGGCGGTCCGCACCGCCTTGTTGCCCTTCCACGACTGGTAACCGTAGTACACCGCGGCCGACACCGGAATGACCGCCCCGGCGGCGAGCGAAGCCTTGAGCACGTCGCGACGGTCCGGCTTCGCCGGGTCGGTGCCGCCGGTCGCCATCGTGTTCATCTTGCCGGCGCGGGCGAGGTCGCCGGCCGCCTGCTCGAAGTTCGCCTTACCGGCCGCCTTCTGTTCGGGCGTCAGGTCGAGAGCCATGATCGCAGCTCCAGGGGGAGGGTGGTTGATTCGTACAAGAGCGATGCCGCCGCAGGCAACACGTCACGCCGCCGGCACGTCGCACTTGGTTTTGCACTTGCAGAACGGCCGCAGAACGAGGGCGTCCAGCCCGAGCCACCGGCCGGTGGGGTAGCACGCGAGCGCGAGTAGGGCGAGCGCCTCGATCACGTTCTTGTTGACGAACACCGGGTTGCCCTCGGTGTTCGGCGGCTGCGGGTACCACGGGAACGGCGGGTGCGCGAGGTACGTCATCACCAGGAAGCCCGCGGCCAGCACGCACGCGACGCGGGTGAACAGCCCGGCCATCAGGCACGCGCCCACCGCCACCAGGAACCACATCGTGACGCGATCCATGCGCTGACCGCGGCTCGGCTCCGTCGGTTCCTCGACCGCCTTACCGCCGTTCAGGTCTTTCTTCAGTTCGGCGACGAAGGCGTTCGCGTCGCGGGCGAGGTCGGCTTCCGCGGTGAGGGCGTCCATGCGGAACTCGGCGACGCGCTTGATGTCGGTGCCGGTGCCGTTGCCCAGGCCGTTCGTCTCCCGCTCCTCGGCGGTCTTCGCCTGGTGCCGCGCCCATTCGATGTGCTCGATCCGCTGCGGGCCGGTGAGCGGCACGTCGCCGGTGATGCCCTTCACCTTGCAGTCGCGCGGGGCCACGCCGTACACCCACTGCGCGTAAGAAGCCTTCGCGGCGGTGAGAAGCGCCTTCCCGCCCTCGGTCTCGAACGACGCGGCCTTCTTCGCCGCCGCCGCGCGGGCGGAATCGGCTCGTGCTTTCGCCAGCGCCTTCCCATCGTCGGTGGTGGCCTCAGCCGTCTCCTTCACCTCGGCCTCGTCCGCCTTATTCTTCTCCTTTTCCGGCTCGGCTTTTACCGCGTCGATCCGGCTCGCGACGGCCTCCGGGCACTCTGCGGCCTGCTGCTCGACGGTCAACTTCGCGAAGTCGGCGGGCGCGATCTCCTTCGGCGCTTTCACTTTGGTCGCGATCTCCGCGCCGGGGTCGGAGAACTCCTTCCGCATCTTCGCGCCGAGCGGACCGGGCGCGACCTTGAAGTACGGCTCGCTGCTGAACGGCCGGTTCGTCTCGGTCGGGCCGGTGTAGTACGAGTGGATCTTGTGCAGCCCCTCGAACGCGAAGTGCCAGCCGATCGCCAGCCGCAGCGCGAGCAGGATGAAGACGCGCGGCGACCACTTGTTGGTCGCGGTGGCGACGATGAGCGAGAGGACGGTACCGGCGAGGCCCGCGTACACCACGGCGAGCGGAATCGGCAGGTGGCTCATGGCTGTCAGTCCGCGTGAACCGGGGGTGAGAAGGCGTCGGGGGCGAGGTTGAAGGAGAGCGGCTCAGGCGAACCCGGAGCGTCAGCGACGGGGTGCAACGTCCTACCCCGTCGCTGACGCTCCGGGTTCGCCAATTCACCCAACACCACCGCGCCCAGCGCCGGCCGCAAGCGGGTCAGTCGCTCCGCGCCGGCCGCGCCCAGCACGAAGGCCGCGGTGGACATCGCGTCCGCCTCCGCGGCGGTCGGGGCGGTCACGCTGGCGCTAGCGGTTCCGGCCGCCGGCCACCCGGTTCGCGGGTCGAGCAGGTGACCGAGTTTCCGCCCATTATACTCGAAGAACTGGAAGGTGGCAGCCGAAGTGCCAAGTCCGGCGTCGCGGAGGCGGACGACGCCGAGCGATTCGCCCGGTCGAGAAGGGTGCTTCAACCGGACCGGCCAGCCCCGCGCGTCGCCGGGCGGGTGTCCGATCGCGTACACGCTGCTCCCGCCGCCGTGCAACAGCGCCGACCGCACGCCCCACTTGGTCCGAAGCAACTCCGCGGCGCGGTCGAGCGCGTAGCCCTTGCCCACCGCGCCGAGGTTCAGTTCCAGACCCGCTTGGCGGAACTTCACCGCCCGCCGCGTTTCGTCCAAAACGACGTGCCGGAAGCCGGTCGCCCGCATCGCCGCGACGAGTTCGCCCGCGGGCGGAACGGCCCCGTCGCGGCGGTAAAAGCCCCACGCCTTCGTGAGCGCGCCGGTCGCGATGTCGAACGCGCCGCCGGTTTCGCGCGTCCAGACGGCGCACCGCGCGAACAGCTCGAACAACCGGGCTTCCACTTCCACGAACCCGTTCGCGGCGGACGCGTTCAGACGCGACACCTCCGAGTGGTCGCGGTAGGCGGTCATCTGATCTTCGAGTTCGTCGATATGGTCGAGCGCGTCTTCCGCCGCCGCGACCGGGTTCGGGTGCGCGCCGACCGGTATCGCGACCTCGAACGTGGTCGCCATCGCCCGCCGCGACACCCGCACGAGGGTGAACTCGGCAGGTGACTCCGGCTC
>JAYUBA010001073.1:0-13168 GCA_043741075.1 Frigoriglobus sp. | reverse complement strand
GTGCATGGGAGCGTCGCCCACTTTATCGACGCAACCGCGACCCCCGCTCCAACCCATTCCCCCGGCCCCGCACGGCATCAAACGCGTCCGCTCACCAGTCGCCCAGGACTTCGCCGCCGGCGGGCGTGACCGCGCCCCAGAACACCGCTGGCGATACGGACGGGGAAACGGTGCGGACGCTCCCGTCGAGGAGCGCCACCGGCAGCCCGGCCGAGAACGGCGTTTGGAGTACGCGGTAGTTGCACTCGTCGAGCTTCGGCCGGAGTTGGAACGTCATGCCGGCGACCGACGGGCGGGTGACAGCCCCGCTCGTCACCGGCAGCACGTCATCGAACACCGGATCGGCGAACGTCGCCCGCCGCTCCGGCTGCGGCGGCCAAGTACAGGGAATCGTCTGACCGTTTCCGTCAGAACACTGGGCCTGAAACGTGTTCCAAACGAACCCGATGCCACACCGGGCGTACCGCTCGCCGAACGCGATCGTGTTCGAGGTTCCGTCGAGGCAATCGTTCAGCCGGGGCAGCGCGCGGAACACTTGATAGTTCGCCGCGTAACTGGTGTGCCCGAAAAAGGTGTCCGTTCTCAGGAGCGACAGGTCACCGGGCGATTGGTACGCCGGAACGGCCCCGTGCCCGTCTACCGGATGATTGTCGCCTTCGATGAAGGGCAGAACCGAGTAGAGGGTGCCACCGGCGAGGATGTCAGGAGAGATCGGGCTTCCGAACGCCGGGAGTCGGTCGTTGGCGGAGGCGTAGTTGTGTGTGGCGAGTACGATCTGCCGCAGCTTGTTCGCACTCTTCATCCGCGCGGCCGTCTCGCGCACCTTCTGAACGGCGGGCAGCAACAGCCCGATGAGGACCGCGAGGATCGCGATCACGACGAGGATTTCGAGTAACGTGAATCCGCGACGACGCATGAACCACCTCCTGTTGTGCGCACGGCCGCCCGACCTTCACCAGTCGCCCAGGACTTCGCCGCCGTTGGGGGTAACAGTCGCCCACCACGTCGTTTCGGACACGTTGCGGGAAACGGTACGGACGCTGCCATCCGCCAAGCCGACGAGTATACCGGACGAGTGGGGCGTTTGAGCCTGACCGGGATCACAAGCGTCAACGGTAGGAGCAATTTGGAACGTAATGCCCCGTCGCGACGACTGAGAAATCGAGCCGCTCGTGACCGGGTAGGCTTCGTTCAGGTAGTCGCGATCGGCGAACGTCGCCCGTCGAATACCGCCCCTATAGGGCAGACCGAGCTGGTTGATAAGTGAATGCTGATGAAGGGTGTCGCAGACCGCGTAATGCTCGGCATATGCGATGGTGTTCGACATGCCGTCAGACACGCCGGCTGACATGCGGGTCGGCACACGAAACAACTCGGCGTTGGAAGCGTAGCTCGCGACGGTGTTCAACTTCCGCGCGCCGACCGACGGATCAGAAGGACTAATGTAGGTCGGGACGAGCGGGTAATCCCCGGGCGTGGCGTAGTAGTTCCCGTGCTCGACGTAAGGAAGAATGGCGTTCAGCGGAGCCGGGGAGTTCATGGAGAGGTACGGCAGTTGCTCGTCGTGAGCCGCGGCGTAGTTGTGAGTCGCCAGGACGATTTGCCGGATGTTGTTCGAGCTTTTCATCCGCGCCGCCGCCTCGCGCACCTTCTGCACGGCGGGCAGCAACAGCCCGATGAGGACCGCGAGGATGGCGATCGCCACCAGCAGTTCGATGAGAGTAAACGCCGACCGCTTCATAGTCAGTCTCCTATATTCTACTTCCCTGTAGGCTGGGAAGGTCGCCTCATGCGACCGTCCCGGCAGACCCGCACTTACGGCAGTTCCATCGTCTTTCGTGGCCCCGCCACGGGTTGAGCCTGAGTACCTTTCCCCTTCCAAGCTTGAACCGAAGGTGTGATGTCGTAGTTCCGCTTGGGCGGACTCGGGAAGGTTGCCAGCGGGACATCCAGTGCCCACACTCCCGCAGCGTCGGGGGTGAGAATGTAGAACAGGACGGGGCCACCGTTCGTCGGTACGATGGTGACATAAACCTTTCCGTCTGCGCTGCTCCAGCCGTTGGCGTAGGTCACTGTGCCCTTCAGCTTGAGGTCGGTCCCGACCTTCTTCGGGTAGGCAGGAGGGCCGGCATCCCACTCGACCTTCACGTCACCTGCGCCGGGTGGTTGGCCGAACGCGGCGGTCCGACCGAGCAGCAGGAACAGTGCGAACAGACACATCAGCGTGACAGACCGCTTCATGGTGTGACCTCGAAGGAGTGTACCTCGGGCGACACGGGCGAGAGCGATTGGGCGAGACGTGTCGAACGGGAGGAATCATACGGTTGGGGGGGGCGCTCTGCCAAGACCGCTTCTGGCGATTTCGCGCGTTCTTTTCCCGGCCGGGATTCGGTCGCCAATCGCTCATAAAATACCGCGACGACTCCTTTCCCGCCGCGTGAGGTTCCGCCGATGAAGCCGCGCCTGTTCACCCCCGGACCGACCACCGTTCCCGAAGAGACGCTCCTCGAACTCGCCAAGCCGGTCACGTACCACCGCGCGGCCGAGGCGAAGGCGATCCTGGCCGAGGTGAGCGAAGACCTGAAGTACGTGTTCCAAACGGCGCAGCCGGTGTTCACGCTCACCTGCTCCGGCACCGGCGGCATGGAAGCGGCCGTGTGCAACACGCTCGCGGCCGGCGAGAAGGCGATCCTCTGCACCGCCGGCCGGTGGGGCGAGCGCTGGCGCGGCATCCTCAAGGCGTTCGCCGCCAACGTCGTGCCGGTCGAAGTACCTTACGGTAAGGCCGTGACGCCGGAGATGCTTCAGAAGGCGCTCGCGGAGAACCCCGACACGAAGGTGGTGTTCACGACACTGAGCGAGACCAGCACCGGCGTCGGGCACGACCTCGAAGCGTTCGGCAAGATCGTGGCGAAGACCGACGCGCTGCTCGCGGTGGACGGCATCAGCGGCGTCGGCGCGATGGAGTGCAAGATGGACGCGTGGGGGTTGGACGTGGTCGTGACCGGGTCGCAGAAGGCGTTGATGATGCCGCCCGGCCTCGCGTTCGTCTCGGCGAGCGAAAAGGCGTGGAAGAAGATCGACGCGACCCCGGTCCGCAGCTTCTACCTCGACCTCCGTCGCTACAAAAAGTCGCTGGCGGAGAGCGACACGCCGTTCACGCCCGGCAACACGCTCATCAAGGCGCAGCGGGTCAGCTTGAAGCGCATCCGCGCGGAGGGGATCGAGAACCTGTGGGCGCGGCACACGCGGATCGCGACCGCGTGCCGGGCGGGCGTGGAGGCGATGGGGCTGACGGTGTTCGCGGAGCGGCCGAACAGCGGGCTGACGGTGATCGCCGTGCCCGCCGGGGTGGACGGCACGGCGACGTTGAAGGCTTTAGAGAAGACGTACGGCTACAAGTTGGCGGACGGCCAGGACACGCTGAAGGGGCACATCTGGCGGCTGTCGCACATGGGCTACACCGACGCGTTCGACGTGCTGGGCGCGATCGGCGCGCTGGAACTGGCGCTGCTCGACGGCGGCTTCAAGCTGGACGCGGGGGCCGGCGTGGCCGCGTTCCAGAAGGCGTATGCCGCGGGGAAGTGACGCGTGGTAGGATGACGGAGAGCGGGCGCCCGCCGCTCTCACCTTCGCAGGAGTACTGCCATGACGAATGTTACGCTGGACGAGAAGGCGCTCGCGGCACTGAAGGTCGAAAGCGGCGTGGTCGCGGTGACCGACGCGGCCGGGACCGTGGTCGGCTTCTTCGCCCCGGTCGGGATCGAACACGCGCCGGATTACGCCGCCGCGGCGGGGCACTTCTACCCCGACAAGGACAAGTCTCGGAACGGCCCGTGGTTCACGACGGAAGAGGTGGCGAACCACCTCAAGTCGCTGGAGAATTCCTGATGCCGTTCACCGTGGTCTGGTCACAGGCCGCGCTCGCCAGGTTGGCCGCCATCTGGACCCGGTCCGCGAACCGGAACGCGGTGACCGCGGCGCAGTACCAGATCGACCTACTACTGCGCGTCGATCCGGACACCCGCGGCGTGCCGTTCTTCGGCGACCGGTTGCTGGTCGTCCTGCCGCTCCGCGTTATCTTCTCGATCAACGTGATGGACATGATGGTTCACGTCCACGACGTATGGTGAAGGTGGGCATCCGCCACGGTAAGCGAGAAGCACATGGGGTTGGCAGAGGATGTCGCGGAGATCGGCCGCTTGATCGACGCGTATGACGGGCGATGTCCGGCCTGTCATGTCATCGTCGATGGGCAACTGCCGCCGCCGGAAATGCGCGGCGAACTCCTGAGCAGTCCCGGTTGGGTCGAGTGTCGCGTCCTACCGTCCACGCTCACGTTGACTGACGTGGTCGTTCTGGAACGTGAGTATGGAATCGAATTCCCACCGGCGTACCGCGCGTATCTGCTCGCCCGCTTCCATCTCCACGATCAAGTGCATGCCCACCGGCACGACGACCAACTGATCTTCTGGACGGCGGTGCCTTCGCGGGATTCGTTCCGCCCGCTGCGCGAGCGAATTGACCAGTGGCGACCGCTGATCGACGCCGGGTACATCCCGTTCGCCGAGTGGGGCGACGCCTGGGGGCCGATGTGCTTCGACACCGCGCAACGCCGACCGGACGGGGAGTGCCCCGTGGTGTGGATGGATCACGATTTGTTGCACCGCGTTGTCCTGGATCGGTGCGGCGAACGGCAGAATCTCGAACCGCTCGCGCAGCGGCTGTACGACTCGTCCCGCGAGCTGATTCTGGACGTGTTTTCGATTCCGTCCCAGGCTCGGGGCACGAACCAGTAGTCCGCTAGCCCGCTCAGACGGCGGTGATCTGCTTCAGCGCGTCGATGAGGTGGTCGATGTCGGCGGGCGTCGTGAACGGGCCGGGGCTGACGCGGACCAGCCCGTCCGGCGCGGTGCCGAGCGCCGTGTGAATGTACGGCGAGCAGTGCAGCCCCGGACGCACCGCGATGTCGAACGACTGGTCGAGCAGACCCGCGAGTTCCGGCGCGGGCAGCACCTCGCACCGGAAGCTCAGCGCGCCGACCCGCCGGCCCGCATCCGCGTGCCCGAACACCTCGAAGCCGGGCATCTCCTCGAGCGCGTGCCGCAGCCGGTCGCACAGTTCCACTTCGTGCCGGCGAATGCTCTCGACGCCGCGTTCTTCTACGAAGTCCAGCCCCGCGACGAGGCCGGCGACGCCCAGTACGTTCGGCGTGCCGCCTTCGAGGTGGTGCGGGAAGTCGGTCGGCTGCGTGGGCGTGAGCGAGTCGCCGCCGGTGCCGCCCTCGCGCCACGGCCGCAGTTTCACGCGCGACCCGACGTACAGCGCGCCGGTGCCGGTCGGGCCGAACAGCGACTTGTGGCCGGGGAACGCGAGCAGGTCGATGCACGCGGCCTGCACGTCGATGGGCAGCACGCCGGCCGTCTGTGCGGCATCAACAAGGAAGAGCAGGTCGCGTTCGCGGGCGATGCGGCCGACCTCCGCGACCGGCTGCACGGTGCCGAGCACGTTGCTCGCGTGGGTCATGGCGACCATCCGCGTCTTCGGGCCGATCGCGGCGCGGATCGCATCGGGGTCGATGGTGCCGCCGCCGTCGGCCGGGACGCGGGTGAGGGTGATGCGCCCGGCTTCCGACATCGCAACGAGGGGGCGCGACACGCTATTGTGTTCGAGGTCGGTGGTGACGACGTGGTCGCCGTCGTCGAGCGCGCCCTTGAACGCCATGTTGAGGGCGTCGGTGCAGTTGAGGGTGAACGCCCAGCGGTCCGGGTTGCGGCCGTTGAAGAACCGGTTGAGGCGGTGGCGGGCGTCGGAGAGTGCGTGTTCGGATTCGAGCGCCATGCGGTGCCCGGAGCGGCCGGGGTTGGCGAGCGAGTGCCGCGCGAAGCGGTCCATCGCGACGTAAACGGCCTCCGGCTTGGGGAAACTGGTCGCCGCGTTGTCGAGGTAGTTCATGTGTGGTCAAACGATGTGGGCGACGTTCGAGATGACGACCGCATTTTGAATCGGGTCGATGGTGTAGTACACGGCGAGCGGCGGGACGACGGCTCGCCACAGCCCTTCAGCCAGATGCCGTCCGCCCCGGTACGGGTCGGCGGCGAGGCGACGGTCGATCTCGTCGGCCGCATCGCGCACTGCTTTCGGGTCCGGCGCGGTCGCCCAAACCGAGTGCAACTCGCGGCGGACGTCCGGCTCCCACGTCACCGCGAAGTTCATGGCGCCCTCTTCGGGCCATACTTATCGGGCTTGGCCTGTTCCAACTGGGCCACGAACTCCTGCGCGTACGCGGCGTCGAATGGGCCGATGCGGTCGCGCTCGGCTTGGAGGGCGTCGAGCATCGCCACCACCTGCGCCCCGGAGTAACGCGGGCCGGGGGTCGCGGCCCGGCGCTTGAGTTCGGCGATGAACTCCGGTGGCAGGACGGGTTCGAGGTGGCCGACGACGCGCCCGGCTGCGTCCTTCACTTCGACCGGCACGACCGCCCCGGCCAGTTGCTTTGCTTGTTCGTCGGTCAGCACGATTTCCGGCATGATGCACCTCCGCTACCAGCATACCAGACTCACGGGAGCAACTCTTTCACCGCGATCGTGCCGACCGTCTTGCCGGCGACCGTGACCGGCACCGCGTCGCCCGCGCCGTAGTCGGTGCGCTGCTTGTAGGTGGGCGACTTGCCGCCGCGCGGCTGCGTGTACACCTCGACGCGGCGGTCTACGAGGTTCACAATCCAGTACACCGGAATGCGCCCGGATGCGTAAATCGCCGACTTCGTACCCCGATCTCGTTCCAGCGATGTATCGGCGACCTCGGCGACGAGTTCCGTTTCCTTCGGTCGAGGGTGCCGCGTGAGGTAGTCCCGGTTGTCGCCCCGGATCAGCGAACACGCGGGTTCCGGTTCGCTCCGAAGGAACGTGATCGGGCTTTGGCACCGTACCATTAACTTGCCACGCCGGAAGAGCAACCAGAAAGTCTGTTGCAGGCAAGTCGTCGTGTAAGCGTTCGGCGGACTGCGTTTGAGCTTGGGTACGATCCACCCTTCCAGCAGTTCGTAAGGATCACCGCTCTTGAGAAGGGCGACCTCCAACAGCCGATGATATTCCGCAACGGTGAACTTCCGCACCGGGAACGGGGGGATGTCCGTTTCGCGAGGCGGGTCGATGATCCGGCGCTGGCGTGCTGTGAGTTTCATCAGTGGCCGACGTACTTCGCGTACAGCGTGCGGGCCTTGTCCGGCTCGCTCGTCCCCTTGATGATCGCGCGGCCGTCCTCGAACACCGTGAACTCGTACGGGTCGCCGTTCTCGGTCAGTTGGAACTTCAGCAGGAACTTGTTGTAGCTCACCGCGCCCGACTGCTTCAGCACCGACGCGAGGTACGCGAAGTCCAGCTTGCCCTTCACGCGGTGGCTCACCTGCACCGCGTTCCGCCCGCAGAGCGTGGTGGTTTGCGTGCCGTGCGCGCCGTCGAGCCACTCGAAGTTCCGCTTCGCGCAGCACGGGCACTGCCCCTTACGGCCCGCGAGCGGGGCCACCTTCATCCGCTTGTTCGTGTTCTCCCACACGTCCACGCTGATGAGTTCGCGGTTGATCGCGGCCGTGTTGCCGGAGAGCAGCTTGATCGCTTCGGTCGCCTGGTAGCTCGCGACGATGTTCACCGCGGGGGCCAGCACGCCGGCGGTCTCACAGGTGCCGGTTTCGCCGGGCGCCGGGGCGGCCTCGAACACGCACCGCAGGCACGGCGTCTCGCCGGGGACGATCGTCATGCACATGCCCGTGCTGCCGACCGCGCCGCCGTACACCCACGGCTTGTTATGCTTGATCGAGACATCGTTGATGAGATAACGAATCTCGAAGTTGTCACTTCCATCAAGAATGAGATCGGCACCGTCGCAGAAGTTCTCGATGTTGGTGCGATTGATGTCCGCGACGATCGGTTCGATGGTGATCGCGGAGTTGATCTGCCGGAGCTTGGTCGCGGCGGCTTCGGCCTTGGGCAGGTTGTTCGCCACGTCCGATTCGTCGAACAGCACCTGCCGTTGAAGGTTCGACGGCTCGACGAAGTCGCGGTCGATGACGCGGAGGAACCCGACGCCGGCGCGGGCGAGGGTGTTCGCGAGCACGGTGCCGAGTGCCCCGCACCCGCACAGCGTGACGCGCGACGCGAGCAACTTCTCCTGCCCGGCCTTGCCGAGTCCGGGGAACCGCATCTGGCGGGAGTAGCGGTCGAGCGGGTTGGTGTCGGTCATGGTGTATTAACGTGTTGAAGGGGAGCGGTTCGCGCTCCCCTTCGTGTTGAAGAAGCGGCGGCGGGCCTACTGACCTATTCCGTTCTCTTTCAGGAAGTCTTGCAGGAACCGCACCTGCTGCTTGGGCCACCTCTCGGCCTTCGCGAACCCGGCGAGCGTCGCCATGTCCTCGCGGACGCGGCGCAGTTCGGTCCCGTCGAGCCGCTGGAGGTAGGTGACCAGATAGTTCATCGCCTCGTCGGCGACGGTCGCGTTCAGCACGGCGGCCTCGGTGCCTTCGAGGAACACGTACGCGTGCAGCGCCGCGAGCAGCAGCGGGTGGACGCCGAGTTCCTCCGGGATGAGCGGGAACACCGCCGCCCCGTCGGGCGCCTCTTGCGGGCTGGCGTCACCGGCGTCAGGAGTGTCCATATTGATTCCCAATGATAAATGCTCAATGATGAATGATGAATCAAGGCGGAAGCAGCGCCATTCTCAGCACGCGTCTTCCATTCATCACTTATCATTCATCACTTATCATTTCCTCCTCAGCCTCCGGCCACGGCCGGGATCAGCGCGAGGACGACGCCGTCCGTGACCGCGGTGTCCATCTCGTCGAGATAACGAATGTCTTCGTCGTTGAGGAACACGTTGATGTACGGCCGCATCTTGCCGTTATCGAACAGCTTCGGCCCCATCGCCGGGTACTGGCGGAGCAGGTCGTCGAGCGCGGCCTTCACGGTCGCGCCGGTCACGTCCACTTCCGCCTTCCCGCCCGATTGCTCGCGCATCGGCGTGGGAATCTGAACCTTGATCGCCATGTCGCGTCACTCCCCGGCGGTCGCCGGTTCACTTCTTGGGTGCCTGGCCCTTCGGCCGGGCCACGGTCAGGACCACGGCGGCCCCGTCCTTCGTCAGCGTGTGGCCGTTTACCGCCTCGTCGAGGAGCGCGAGGAGCGGCTTCATCGCGTCCGGCGTCAGCTCCTTCTCCAGACCCTTCCGCGCGTCCGGGTACGCGTCCTTCGCCTTCGCCAGCAGGTCTTTCAGCGTGCCGTGGACGACGCCCGCGCCGGCCGCGTCGGTGCAGCGGAATTCGGCGCGGAGGAGCGGATCCTTCCCAAGATTGATCGCGACGGTGATCGCCGTCAGCCGCTCCAGGGCCGGTTTCAGTTCCTTGTAGTACGGCGCGTCGTGCGGCTTGCCGGACTGCTTCTCCCGGTCGGCGATCCGCTTCAGCACCGGGGCCGGGGTGACGACCAGCACCACGTCGTGCCCGAAGTCGGTCGCCGCCAGTTCCGCGCCCAGCACGCGGTCCTTGTCCGCGTCCGCGCCGGGCTTGAGCATCGGCTCCAGCGTCGGCCACGCGGCGACCAGGAGCGTGCGGTCGTCGATCGCGTACCCGGCCATCTCGACCATCGCCAGCTTGTACTTCGTGCTCCGCACGTATGTGATGTCTCCGGTCTTCGCTTCCTTCACGTCGCCGCCGAGGAGCGCGGGGAGTCGCTTCCGGGCGTCGGTCCCGGCCGGGTACCGGAGGACGAACGCCGGCATGAACGCGACGTTGCCGCCGGGGATCGGGTCGATCAGGAACACGACCCGCTCGAACTGCTTCGTGTCGGCCCCGGTCAATCCCTCGAGGGCCTTCCACGCCTCGCCGACCGGCAGTCCGGCGGCGACCGCGGCCTTGTCCAGCCGGGCCGGTTCGAACACGAGCGCCGCAACGAACGGGGCCGGAACGTACTTCGCATCGACCGGCGCGCCGCGCGGCGGTTCCGCGGGCGCGGAGGTCGCGGCGAGGAACGCAACGGCAAGAAATACCAGGATGAGTCGCATCGCCCTTACTCCCCGTTGCCTCACGCCAGCACCGGCTCGGCGACCAATTCGCGCAGCCCGGCGAGCGCCTCGAAGTCGGCCAGCGCCGGCTTGATCGTCGCCGGCTCGTCCACCGCGTCGAACACCGCGTCCTGCGTCTTCAGCCCGTTGCCGGTGATGCAGATGACGATCTCCTCGTCCCGCGGGATGCGCCCGCTCTCGATCAGCTTCCGCGCGACCGCCAGCGTCGCCCCGCCGGCCGTCTCCGCGAACACGCCCTCCGTCTTCGCCAGCAGCAGCATCGACTCGACGATCTCGGCGTCGCTCGCGTCCTCGGCCCAGCCGCCGCTGTCGCGGATCAGCTTCGCGGCGAAGTACCCGTCGGCCGGGTCGCCGATGGCGAGGCTCTTGCAGATGGTGTTCGGCGTCCGGATCGGCTTGTGCCGCTCGCGGTTGCTCTTCACGCAATCACTGATGGGGTTGCACCCAGATGCCTGCGCGCCGTACATCTTGGTCGTCACCGGCTGATCGACGAGGCCGAGGCGGTTGAGTTCGGTGAACCCCTTGTGGATCTTGCCGATGAGCGCGCCGCCGGCCATCGGGCAGACGACGTGCTGCGGGAACCGCCAGCCGAGGTCTTCGGCGATCTCGAAGCCGACCGTCTTGGACCCTTCGGCGTAGAACGGCCGCAGGTTCACGTTCACGAACCCCCACCCGTACTTCATCACGATCTGCGTGCAGAGGCGGTTCACCTGGTCGTAGGTGCCGGCCACCTTCACCACCTTCGCGCCGTAGATCGCGGTGCCGTAAATCTTGACGCGCTCCAGGTCCGCGGGGACGAGGATGATCGTCTCCAGCCCGGCGGACGCGGCCAGCGCCGCGACGCTGTTGGCGAGGTTGCCGGTGCTGGCGCAGCCGACCATCCGCATGCCGAGTTCGCGCGCCTTCGACAGCGCGACGGACACGACGCGGTCTTTAAATGAGAGCGTGGGGAAGTTGACCGCGTCGTTCTTGATCCACAGGCGCTCGACGCCGAGGGCGTCGGCGAGGCGGTCGGCGCGGATGAGGGGCGTGCCGCCGACCTGCGGGCCGACGGTCGGCTCGCCGTCGAGCGGGAGGAGTTCCTTGTAGCGCCACATGTTCTTCGGGCGCGCGGCGAACTTGGCCCGGCTGACGTTCGGCTTGATGCGGTCGTAGGCGTAGGCGACTTCGAGCGGCCCGGAGTCGTCCGGGCAGAAGAAGCTGGCGGCCTTCGGGTACATCTTGCCGCACACGCGGCACCTGAGGCCCAGAACGAAGTCGGTACTCGGCACGGCACAACCCCTGTGGGAAGCGGTACGCGCGTATCGACGCGCGATCAATTGCAATCGTCGGGGAGTGCTTAACCAGAAGTGTCGCCGTGACCGGCGGGTGCGGTGAGATAAGAGTACGGCGGGGCGCGTGGCCCCGCACGAGATCTTATCTTCCCCGGCCATACCGCCTCCCGATGGAAGCGGCGTTTGCCGGGCAGGAGTTAGCACCTGCACCTTTGGGGGCGAGCGGTGAAGCTCGCCTCCAAGGCCGGTTGCTGTGGCGTCGTCGGGCCTGGCCCCTCAGCCACTCTGGATAAGATACACACCACCGTAAGTTGTCAATGCCCGCGGCGCGAGGCGAAGCGGGCTAGATGAAGGTTACGGCACGGGCGCGGGGCCGGCAACGGCATTCGGGCGAAAATTCGCGCGGCCGAGTCGCGTCAGGCGGGAACGGGAGTGACCATCGGTTCCGCGATCCGTGCGAGCAAAGATGAAATTAGTGCGACGGTTTGCTTGGAATTCAGGATGTCCTTCATGATTCGCATGAACTCCTCCTGACTCGACGCGAGGTCGCCGTCACCGTCTTCAGACCGCCCCCCGGCGACGACGAGAACCGGATACGCAAATTCCTGTTGGTGAATGCAGACCACGAGTTGGTGGCGGTAGCCGTTGAGTGCCCCGGCGACGATCTCGAACCGGTGAACGAACGTCGGCCCCCACTCGTTGGGGACCGCAACCGGCGAACCCTTGCCGGCTGAAAGGACTTCCGCGACCAACCGGCCTTGGGTCTTCTCCCTCAACCGATCGGCTTGGAGCCGGAGAATTCGAAGCGGTGTCAGCGGGGCCACTTGAATCGCGTCGGGCCACAGATCGAGCGGGTCCGTCGTCATGGTTGCGCTCAAAGGTCGAGTTTGAACAGGAGCGGGAGGTGGTCCGAACCGGCGTCGGCGTCGGGCCAACCGCCGTCCGGGTGCGTCAAGGATTCAACCCCGTCGCGGTCGAGGATGTCTACCATCACCAATTTACCCGCGAGCGCGGGGCGTAACAACACCTGATCCAGCGCGTGCCAGTAGTGGTTCACCGGAACGGACTCGCGCCGGTAGAACGTGCCCGCCGGTCGCGCGCCGCGGTCGCCGAGCAAACTCCACATCGGGTTGAAAAACGCCCGGTTACACTCCCGTTTCTGAACGACCCGGCCGCCGTACCGCTCGGCCGCACGCCGGGTCGAGAGCGCGTGCAACCCGAACCCCCCGACGACGGCCGAATCGAACGGGTCCATATTGAGGTCGCCGACCAATACCAACCGCCCCGCCTGCTCGCCTTCAATTCGCTGTAGGTCTTCAACGAGGAAGTGAATCCAGGAGACGTGGTCCGGGTCTTTCCATTTGAATTTGCTCGGCAGATGGACACCGGCGAGCAGGAACGGCTCACCCGACGTGGGGCGAATCTCCCGGATCGTCAACCGGTCAGCGACTTCCGTGAACCGGTCGATCACCGACGTTTCGGGCAGCCGCGTGAACAGCTTCAATCGTTCCGAACCCGCGGGCGGGTAGACCCAGTTCGGAACGGCTACCGTCGCGTTCAGCGCGGTCAGAACGTCCTCGTTCGTCGCGCCGCATTCCGCGAGCAACAGCACGTCAACGCCCGCCCGGTCCGCGATCCGGGCGACGCGGTCCAGGAGCGGCTTCTTCCCGATATTCCAGAACAAGAACGTAATCATGGGCGATCTCCTCACTTGCGTTTATGAGTACTTGATTAGCCCCTCGTCCGGTCTGCATGACGCCTCAGTCACTACGATGGCGGCATGGACGAGCCCGCGTGTCCCGGTTGTCGGGATCTCCTCC
>JAYUBA010001072.1:0-4182 GCA_043741075.1 Frigoriglobus sp. | reverse complement strand
CGACCTGTCCCGGATCAAGGACTTGCCGCTCAAGGAACTCGACTGCAACTTCCGGCCCGAGCGCGACGCCGAGATTCTCCGCTCCATCAAGACGCTGGAGAAGATCAACGGCAAGCCGGCCGCGGAGTTCTGGAAGGACGCGGACAAGAAGTGAGAGGTCGCGGGCGGCCGACCGGGGCCGCCCGCACCTTCGGACCGCGGCCCTCACCCCATCCGCGTCTTCAACTCCGCGTCTACCGCGTCGAGGTACTGCTCGGTCGTCAGGTACGGCGTCTTGTCACCGATGAGGATGGCGAGGTCTTTCGTCATCTTGCCGCTCTCCACCACGTCCACGCACACCTTCTCCACCGTCTCGGCGAACGTCACCACGTCCGGCGTGCCGTCCATCTTGCCGCGGTAGATCAGCCCGCGGGTCCACGCGTAGATGCTCGCGATCGGGTTCGTGCTGGTCGGCCGGCCCTTCTGGTGCTCGCGGAAGTGCCGCGTAACGGTGCCGTGCGCGGCCTCCGCTTCCACGGTCTTGCCGTCCGGCGACATGAGGACGCTGGTCATCAGGCCGAGCGAGCCGTACCCCTGCGCCACGGTGTCACTTTGAACGTCGCCGTCGTAGTTCTTGCACGCCCACAGGTAGCCGCCGGTCCACTTCATGTTCGCGGCCACCATGTCGTCGATCAAGCGGTGTTCGTAGGTCAGCTTCTTCGCCTCGAACTTCGCCGCGAACTCGGCGTCGAAGATCTCCTGGAACAGATTCTTGAACCGCCCGTCGTACACCTTGAGGATGGTATTCTTGGTCGAGAGGTACACGGAGTAGTCGCGTCCCAGGCCGTAGTTGAAGCACGCCCGCGCGAAGCCGCGGATGGAGTCGTCGAGGTTGTACATCGCGAGCGTGACGCCACCGCCGGGCGCCTTGAACACCTCCTTCTCGATGACCGGACCGCCGTCGGCCGGGGTGTAGGTGAGCTTCACCGTGCCGGGGCCGGGGAACAGGATCTCGCTGGCCTTGTACTGGTCGCCGAACCCGTGCCGCGCGACCACGACCGGCTTGTCCCAGTGCTTCACGAGTCGGGGCACGTTCTGGCAAATGATCGGTTCGCGGAAGATGGTGCCGTCGAGGATGTTGCGGATGGTGCCGTTGGGCGACGGGTACATCCGCTTGAGGCCGAACTCCTTGACGCGGGCCTCGTCCGGGGTGATGGTCGCGCACTTGACCGCGACGCCGTGCTTCTTGGTGGCCTCGGCGGAGTCGAACGTGACCTTGTCGTCGGTGGCGTCGCGGTGTTCGATGCCGAGGTCGAAGTATTTGAGGTCGATGTCGAGGTACGGGAGGATGAGCGTCTCGCGGATCTTCTGCCAGATGATGCGGGTCATCTCGTCGCCGTCCATCTCGACGACGGGGTTCTTCACCTTGATCTTGGCCATCGGGAGAAGCTCCGAAGGGGAACGCTGACGGTGTGAAGCCGTTAGCTTATGCCTCCCCCGCGTAGCCGCAAGCGGCCCCTTTCTGCCGCTCGCGGCTTCGCGGGGGCGCGTAAAATCTCCCGCCGCCCGCGCTTGCACTTCCGGGGCGGATTCGGAACAATAGCGGCACCCCGACACCACCCTTCAGGTGTTCCGATGCCCCAAGACGCGACCTGCCCGACGTGTACCCACCCGTTCCCGGTCACCGAGGCGCGGCAGGCGTTCACCGTCGCGTGCCCGAAGTGCGACACGGACATGACGGTCGAGTTCAGGAAGCCGGCCGCGGCACCGGAGGCCGGGCAGCCGCCCTACGACCTGCTCGTCCGCAAGGGCGCGCTGCCGGGCGCGGTCGCGCCCCCCGCGGCCCCCAAGAAGAAGCCCAGCGACGACGACGACGAGCCGACGCGCAAGGGCGGGTCGGCCCTGATCGTCCTCCTGAGCGGCGGGCTGGGCCTGCTGTTCGTCGTCGGCGGGCTGGGCCTCACCGCGTGGTTCCTGTTCGCGTACGTCGATACCACGGCGACCGTGTCGAACACCAACCGCCCGAACAACTCGAACCCCAACAACCCGAACCCGAACAACCCGAACCCGAACAAAGGCAACAACAACCCGAACCCGAACAAGGGCAACAACAACCCGAACCTCGGACCCGGCCCGGGTCCGTTCATCCCGCCCGCGCCGCCGAAGCCGAATGACACGTTCGAGCTGCGGCCGGTCGCCGGGTCGCCCCAGGCGATCACCCCGCCGCCATACGACCTGAGTACCCCGCAGGAGATCGCCCTGCCCGGCCCGGCCGCGGCCGTGTCGGTCGGCGGGAACGGCCGGTACATCGTCATGCACATCCCGTCCCAGAACCAGTTGGTCTGCTTCGACGCGAGCAAGGGGCAGGTGTTCCCCGGCCCGGAGGCGACCGGCCCCGGCAACCACCTGCTCGCCGCCGGGCAGAACCGGCTGGCCGTCCTCGCGCCCAACAACATCCTGAAGGTGTACGACCTGCCCGGCCTCCAGCGCCGGTACGACGCCAGCGGCCCGCCGCTGAGCCACCACGCCGCGTCGATCGCGATGGGGTCCGCGACCAACGGCCCGCTCCTCGCCTGCAACCCGTTCGGCGAGGTCGTGCTGATGGACATCGGGGCCGATGTCGCCGTAACGGTCGAGGGGTCGAAGGGCAACATCGGCGGCGACATGACGACCCCGGTGCGGGCGTCGGCCAACGGGAAGTTGTTCGTCCGCGGGGGGTTCGGCAACGGCAGTAAGTCGGTCCTGGCGACCGAGTGGGCGCGCAAGTGGAAGGCCACCAACTCGGAGGTGTGCAACTCCTACCCGTCGCCCGACGGCCGGTACGCGTTCGGGTACGGCATGATCGTCCGCGACAGCGGGCAGATCGTCGGCAGTCGCGCCGGCGGCCCCGGCAACGGCGTGTGGTACGTGCCGGCCGTGTCCGGCACCCACTTCCTCCGGTTGAGTGAGACGAAGGACGCGGGCAAGCAAGCGGTGTCGATCTCCGTCCACAGGAACCACCTGAACCCGCAGACCGAGAAGGCCGTCACGCTCGGCGTGCTGCCCGAAACCGACGGACTGGTGAACTGGTTCTTCGGGAATTCCGTCCCGCTCGACCAGCACCTCTTCCTGATCCCCGAAGCGAAGATGCTCGTCGTCCTGTCCGCGAAGAAGGACACGCTGACCATGCGGAAGGTGGACATCAAGTAGGCGCGTTCGGGAACGCGCCGCGGCTCATTCAGATCGGCACGAACTCACTTCACCCGCTGCGGGTTCACCGGCACTGGCTGGACCGACGGCTCGGCGGTCGCGGGCACCGGCGGCTTCACATGCTCGGCCAACTCGAACGGGTCCGGGATCGCCACCTTGAGGAACCCGCTCACCGCCAGCGGCACCTTCACCGCCCCGGCCACCACCGCCGCGTTGCCGAACTCGCCCGTCGGGTCGTCCAGGCTCGCGCGGTCCGCGAGCGGGCGGCCCAGCGCCGGGGCGGGCGGCGGCAGGTTCGTGTCGCGGGCGCGCTCGGTCACCACGACCGCGACCGGCAGCACCGGCTTGGCGGGGGGGCCGTCGGCGCCGGCGCCGAAGGTCACCGGCACCTTCTCCGGCGGCGCGACCGGCTTGGGTGCCGTCGGCCGCGGCGGAAGGACGGGCGGCGGGGCGAACCCGACCCGCGCGAACGCGTCCGGGTCGAGCACCTTCTCCGGCACGGCGCGCGGCTTCGGGCCGGCGCCGAACCGCTCGGCCGGCAGCGGGCGGGTCACGTCCGGCGCGACCACGCGGGCCAGCCCCTGCCCGGTCCGGTCGGCGGGGAACGCGAACGTCGGCGGCGGGGCCGGCGGCGCCGGCGGCTGTGCCGCGGGCGCGGGTTGCGGGGCCGCGTCCGGGACGACGACCACCGCCGGCGGCGCGACGGCGACCGCCGCCGGCTCCGACGCGGATTCGCCCACCTGCTGTTGCGCGCACCCAACAGCCCCGAGCGCGAACAGCGTGAAGGGGCGGATGAAGGTTCTCAAGACAGCCTCTCCCGTCTGATGTCTTCCACTCATATTCACACTTGCTCTGTTGAGACCTTGCCTGTGCTGGGCAAAACAAAGACCCCTCACCCGCGGCGAAGCGCCGCGACCTCTCCCCGCAAAGCCGGGGCGAGGTGAAGACGCCGCGCTCCCGCGTGGCTGAACGGCGCGGGCAGCTTCACAAGAAGGCGTGGTGCCCACCTCGCCC
>JAYUBA010001071.1:0-4183 GCA_043741075.1 Frigoriglobus sp. | reverse complement strand
AAGAACGGCACGATAAGACAGGAGGCCGTGTTAAAAACAATCGGCTGTCTTCTCAGGTCGTGTCTTTCTTCTGCGTTCGTCGTGCGGCTCCTCTTCTCTTCTTTGGTGCTTAAACCTTGCCGCCCAACCCGAGCCGCCGACCAACCAACAGGTGGCCGACGCCCTCGACTGCGACCGCCACGGGCGAGCCGCTGGTGCGGGCCACACCGTTTCGCCAAACGCGGCGACAGGAACGGCGCGGTCGAGCCGGATTCGGTACCCGTCCGTCTCTGTGGGTACGGAAACTTTACCTGCCCCGACCCTACTGGCGCAACATCGAGAGAGTGGCGGCGAACTTCTGAAACGGTCATCTCGCTCGACCGATGACCTCACGCACCGCGCCAAGAGTATCACACCCCGACCGGCACCGGCTACTCGCTTCGCACGTGGACGCGCTGACGGCGTCCTGGCATCGACAGTGTGATCCACCGATCTGAACTGGCGGGCACCAGAAACCTTCCGCGGCGTAGCGCCGCAGGAACCGCTAACTTCGGGTGCGGTCGGGAACGAGGGGTCGTGCGCGGCCGGCTACTTTCGTCCTCTCGGCACGCCTCGCGGCGTACAGTCGATCTATGACTGTATGCCGGGAGGCCACTCCAACTGGTCGGCACGAAAAACCACCCGCGGCGTAACGCCGCAGTTGACGCTAACCGTGCGACCGCGCACGAACCCCATCACCCTGTATACCCGCCACGGGCGCGTTCCTCCAGCTCGGAGGCGCTTGCTTCTCCGCGGTCCGCGTTCGATAACTACGCCACAACCCCACCCGCGGAGTAACGCGCATGGTCCGCATCGGCATCGTCGGCATCGGGTTCATGGGCCGCATCCACTTCCTCGCGGCGCAGCGCCTCGCCGGCGCAACGGTGACCGCGATCTGTAGTCGCGACGCCGCCAAGCGCGCCGGCGACTGGCGCACCACCCGCGGCAACTTCGGCCCCGAACCGGGACACGTCGATCTGACCGGCGTGAAGACCTACGAAACGCTCGACCAGATGCTCGCGGACCCGGACCTCGACCTCATCGACATCTGCACCGTCACCGACCAGCACGCGCCGATCGCGCTCGCCGCACTCAAGGCTGGCAAGCACGTTCTGGTCGAAAAGGCGATCGCCCTGACCGCACACGACGCGGACCTGATGCTCGCCGCGGCGCGGGACGCGAAGAAGCTACTAATGGTGGCGCACGTGCTGCCGTTCTTCCCGGAGTTCGCGTTCGCGGCGGAGGCCATCCGCGGCGGCCAGTACGGGAAGGTGCTGGCGGCGCACTTCAAGCGCATCATCGCGAAGCCCGACTGGTCGGCCGACATCGGCGACGCCGCGAAGACCGGCGGCCCGGCGGTCGATCTGCACATCCACGACACGCACTTCATCGGTCTCGTGTGTGGCGTGCCGAAGGAGGTGTTCTCGGTCGGCACCGTCGAGCGCGACGCGGTGACCTACCTCACCACGTCGTACCTTTATGGGGCCGGCGGGCCGGCGGTGACGTGTTCGAGCGGGGCGCTATCAATGAGCGGGCGGCCGTTCGTTCACGGGTTCGAGGTGTTCATGGAGAAGGCGACGCTGCTGTACGATTCCGGCGGCACCCCGCTCACGCTGCTCGCGGCGGACGCCCAGGTCACGCAACCTGCGCTGCCCGGCGGGGGCGACCCGCTCTCGGCGTTCGCGGACGAGTTGCGGGCCGCGGTAAACGGGGTGAGCACCGGAAACGAGCCGGACCTGTTAAGCGCACAGTTGGCGCGGGATGCGCTGGTGCTCTGTCACCGCGAGTGCGAGTCTGTCAAGTCGGGCAAGATCGTCGCCGTCGGTTAGGTGCCCAGATTGCCCACTCGCGGCGACCGGAACACCCGCCGCCGCTTCCGCCGGAACTCCGATTGATAAGCTGCAACGGTTCTCGCGGTCTCGCGGGTTCTGCCGATCTGAACAGGTAGTGCGAACCCTGGCAGGTCGGAGGGCGGTGCGATGACTGCGAAGAGTTGGGGCATTGCGGCCGTCCTGGCAACCGTTCTCGCCAACGCCGGTTGCGTTTCGTGCTGCCACAAGAGCTACCAGAAGGCGCTGGAACGCGGGGCGGAGTGCGACATCCCGACGCCGTGCCGCAACCAGGTGTACGTGTTCATGATTCACGGCGTCACGCCCACGACGGACTGCGGGTTGAGCGCGCTCCGGGTGAAGCTGGCCGAGGGCGGGTTCGCGAAAGTCGGCGTCGGGGAACTCGCCTCCGCGCTGGAGATCGTCTGCGAGGTCAAGAAGATTCGCGCGTGCGAGCCGGACGCCCGGTTCGTGTTCGTCGGCTACGACGTGGGCAGTGCCGCGGCCGTGTGCCTCGCCCGCGACCTGAGCAAAAAGGGCGTGCCCGTGGACGCCGTAGTGCTGCTCGACCCGAGCGCGTGCGGCGAGGCGTCCGGGGTCCGCACGCTGCTCGTCACCAGCGGCAAAACGACTTCCACGGTCGCCCACAGCGAGCACGTCGTCGTTCCTGAGGCGAGTCACTTCCGCCTGCCGGCGCACCCCACAACGGTCGCCGCGATCACGGAGTTGCTGAAGGACGTGGCGACGCACAACTGGCAGCCGACCGGCGACCCGGTGCCGGAGTGGAGCTACCCGCACGCCCCGGAGATGCAGCCCACCGCCGCGCGGTCGGGCGACGAGTGGGACTTCCTCTCCGACCGGCCGGGTCCGGTTCCCGCGATCGGAACGCGAACCGTTTCGCGGCCCGTCGCTACGCCCGCCCCGGTATCAACCTTCGCCGGGCCGGTCGTGATAAAGCGGTGATTCGCCCTGCTCGCGCCCGGCCGCCGGTGCTTGAATGACGGCATGAAGTTAAAGCAGCAACCGGACGACTTCCGCGTCGAGGAACTGACCGACGCGGGCGCGGGCGACGCCGGCGAGTTCGCCCTCTACCGGCTCGACAAGACCGGGTGGACGACGCCCGACGCGCTCTCCGCGATCCGCCGCCGGTGGCAGATCGACGCCCGCCGACTCAGTTACGGCGGGCTGAAGGACCGGCACGCGGTCACCTCGCAGCACGTCACGATCTTCCGCGGCCCGAAGCGGAACCTGTCGCACGAGCGCGTCACAGTCACCTACCTCGGCCCGCGCGCGGAGCCGTTCACCGCGCAGGACATCCGCGCCAACCGCTTCACGGTGGTGCTGCGCGCGATGAGTGACGCCGCGGTGTCACACGCGGAGGCCGCGCTCCGCGAGGTGGCCGACGCCGGGCTACCGAACTACTTCGACGACCAGCGGTTCGGCTCGGTTATCTCTTCGCCCTCTCCCCTTGCGGGAGAGGGTGGCGAGTCCTCGAGCCGGGTGAGGGGTGAAACGTTAGCCCCACCGAGTCGCGACCCCTCACCCGTCGGCGAAGCGCCGCCACCCTCTCCCGCAAGGGGAGAGGGCCAGAAGGAACCCGAGTTCGTTGCGAAGGAGATGGTGTTCGGCCGGTTCGAGCGGGCGCTGTGGCTGGCGCTCGCGGCACCCTACGAGTTCGACCGCGCCGACGCGAAGCGCGAAAAAGCTACGCTGATCGAACTGTGGGCCAGATGGCCCGAATGTCAAGCGAAACTGCCGAAAGGTCACGCGCGGAGTCTGGTGAGCTACCTCGCGCCACACCCGACCGACTTCAAGGGCGCGGTCGCCCGCCTCCGGCCGGAGCTTCAAGGGCTGTACCTTTCCGCTTACCAAAGTTACCTCTGGAACAAGATGCTCGCGGCGTGGCTCACGAACACGCTCGGCACAGCCAACCTCACCGACGTGGAACTGAAGCTCGGCCGCGTGCCGGCCCCGGTGCGCGTGCCGGACGCTTGCCGCGCCGCGTGGGAGTCACTGACGCTGCCACTGCCGTCGGCGCGCGTGAAGCCCGAACCCGACGCGCCGTGGCTGGCGCTGGTCGAGGAGGTGCTGAAGACGGAAGGGTTGACGCTGGCGGAACTGAAGGTGAAGGGGATGCAGAAGCCGTTCTTCTCGAAGGGCGACCGCCCCGCGAGTGTGCGCCCGGAGCAACTGACGTACGTTGCGGAAATGGATGAGCTGAACAAGGGTCGGCGGAAGCTGACGCTGCGCTTCGACCTACCGCGCGGTAGCTACGCGACGATGTTAGTGAAGCGGGTGTCTGCTCAGTAGCACTACAGCGCGGGTTCCTTGATCTG
>JAYUBA010001070.1:0-4185 GCA_043741075.1 Frigoriglobus sp. | reverse complement strand
CCCCGAACGCGAACCCCGAACGCGAACCCCGAACGCGAACCCCGAACGCGAACCCCGGGCGTTGCCCTGGGCTGAGATTGTCCGACCCCTTCGGGGTCAAAACCCGTTACGCCCCCGCCAACCCCGGCCGCGCCTTCGCCGCGGTGCCGGTCGCGTCCTCTTGCGCCGCGGCGTCGCGGAGCACCTTCTCCAGTTGCGTCAGGTACTCGCGGAACCGGCGGCGGCCGTGACCCGTCAGCGCGCACGTCGTCAGCGGGCGGCGGCCCTCGAACCCCTTGGTGATCTTCACCAGCCCCGCGTCGGCCAGCACGTCGAGGTGCCGACTCAGGTTGCCGTCGGTCAGGTCGCACAGCCGCGCGAGGTCGGAGAACGACAGCCCGTCCGGCCGGGTGACGAGCGCCGTGAGGATGCCCAGCCGCGCCTTCTCGTGCAGCACGCGGTCCAGCCCCTCGTACGCGAACCGGCCCGCGTCTTCGGCTTCCTTGTCAGGCATCGGAATTACTCCCCGTTGTGTGTCGAAGCGCGAGCGCAGTAACCAGATGGCCGACGCCGAACACCCCGCCGACGCACCAGCCGGGTGGGTCGGTCGGGAGCCACGCGAGCAGCAACCCGCCGGCCAGCACGTACCCCACACCGATGAGGCCGACGGCCCGCGGCAGGTGCGGGCGGACGGCCACCACGCCGAGGCCGAATAC
The DNA here is from genome assembly GCA_043741075.1 of Frigoriglobus sp. Classification (GTDB taxonomy): domain Bacteria; phylum Planctomycetota; class Planctomycetia; order Gemmatales; family Gemmataceae; genus Gemmata. The sequence goes on along the minus strand of JAYUBA010001070.1, from coordinate 3,490 downwards.
CGCCGCCCACGCGCCCGGCAGCAGCGGCACGAACGCGGCGGTGCGTGCGAGCGCCACAGTCAGCAGCCCGCCGGCCAGCACGCACGGCAGGAACTGACCCATCACGCGGCGCGTCCGCCGGCGCTCGAAGTCGTCCTCGCGAAACAGGTACGACCGCACCGCGGCCCCGAAGCCGAGCAGCACGCCGGCCGACCCGATCGCGGACCAGTACCACACGAACGCGGTGGCGTCGCCGGCGTGTACGACCCACGCCTGCCCCACGGCCGCGAGTAGCCCGACGCACCCGACCAGCGCCACCGCCGGCACGCGGAACCCGCGATACACTTCACCCTTCGTGAGTTGTTCGTGGATGCGGTCGAGTCGGTCGAGCGCGTCGCGGACTTCCATGCGTGCGGTTCCGGGAGGAGCGGTTGTGGCGGCAGTATACTTTGCACCGCCAAGTAAAGTCAAGAGCCAATCTCCGTGAGAGGCGCGATGTAAGCCGGCCGACGCCCCTCAACTTGATCGGCCGGCGCGGGTTCCGTAACCTGACACTTCGAGACTCCTTCCCCTGCCGAGGTCCGTCATGGCTGCCACCCGCGGCGAGTTGTTCGCCGGCGTCACCGTCGCCATCGTCACGCCGTTCAAGAGCGGCGAGGTCGATTGGGACGAACTCGGCAAACTCGTGGACTGGCACTGCGAGCAGTGTACCGACGCGCTCGCCCCGTGCGGCACCACCGGCGAGTCGCCCACGCTCACGCACGACGAGAACGAGCGGGTCGTCGGGTTCGTGTGCGAGCGCGCCCGCGGGCGCATCAAGATCATGGCCGGCACCGGGTCGAACTCCACGTCCGAAGCGGTCCGCATGACGAAGGCCGCCAAGAAGGCCGGGGCCACCGGCACGCTTCAGGTCGGGCCGTACTACAACAAGCCGACGCAGGAGGGCTACTTCCGCCACTTCGCCGCGGTCGCCGAGGCCACCGACCTGCCGGTCGTCGTGTACAACATCCCCGGCCGCACCGCGAGCAACATCCTGCCGGAAACGCTCGCCCGCATGGCCGAGGCGTGCCCGACCATCGTCGCGGTGAAGGAGGCGACCGGCTCGCTGGATCAGGCGTCGCAGATCGCGGCCCTGTCCGACCTCACGATCCTCAGCGGCGACGACAGCCTCACGCTCCCGCTGATGAGCATCGGCGGGAAGGGCGTGGTGAGCGTGGTCGGGAACATCGTCCCGCGGGACATGATGGCGCTGGTGAAGGCGTTCGCCGCCGGCAAGTACGACGAGGCGCTGACGTGGCACCGGAAGCTGTTCCCGCTGTGCCGCGACATGCTGGGCGTGGCGACGAACCCGATCCCGCTGAAGGCCGCGATGAAACTGCTCGGCCGGAGCAACGGCGAGATGCGCCTGCCGATGTGCCCGCTCGACGCGGCCGGCGAGGCGAAGGTGCGGCAGACGCTCGTGAACTACGGGCTGCTGAAGGGGTGAGCTTTGGTGTGGGGCGTGTGAAGCAGGTTTAGCGTCGGCCCCGGAGGGGCCACGCCTCTTCATGAGCAGAACAGAGCGGCCCCTCTGGGGCCGACGCTATACCTTTGTCGAACGCGCCGTCTGCGCTTACGACCCCCTCGCGCCCGCTTCGCCCTTCTCCTTCTTCGGCCCGCGGAGCCGCATGTTCACCAACTCCACCACCAGCGAGAAGCTCATCGCCACGTAGATGTACCCCTTGTCCATGTGCTGCCCCAGCCCCTCGGCGACCAGCATCACGCCGATCAGGATGAGGAAGCTCAGGGCCAGCACCTTGATCGTCGGGTGCCGGTCCACGAAGTCGGCGATCGGCGTGGCGAAGTACAGCATCACCAGCATCGCGATCACCATCGCCACCATCATCACCCACACCTGTTCGACCATGCCGACGGCGGTGATGACCGAGTCGAGCGAGAACACGATGTCGATGACGGCGATGGTGAAGATGGTCCACGCGAAGCTGACCCGCTTGGTCGGCGCGGCGGCCGGCGTGCCGTCCCGCTCGGCCTTCGCCTCCTCCACCTTCGCGTGCATCTCGTGGGTACTTTTGCCGATCAGGAACAGCCCGCCGGCGAGCAGGATGAGGTCCCGCCACGACACCTCCCGCGCCTCCATGTCGTGCAGCACGCCGAAGTCCGGCAGGGTGAACAGCGGGGTCGTCAGCCCGAGCAGGAACGAGATCGAGAGCAGCAGCAGCAGGCGGGTACCCAGCGCCGCGGCCAGCCCGACCTTGCGCGCCTTCGGCTGCTGCTCCTTCGGCAGCCGGCCGGCGATGATCGCCAGGAAGATGATGTTGTCCACGCCGAGGACGATCTCCATCGCGGTGAGCGTGAGCAGCCCCAGCATGACCGTCACCAGCGACAGTTTCTCCTCACTGACGACCTTGATCTCGCGGATCTCGGTCTTCTTCAGCCGGGCCTCGCCGCCGGGGATTTCGACCACGAACACCTCGTCCGTGACGCGCCCGCGGAGCACGGTCTTGTCGGTCAGTTGCACGCTGTCGCTCGACTTCCCCTCCGGCTCCTTCTGGAACGTGACCCGCTTCACGTACCTCATGCCGACGGTGGTGCTGCCGGTGTCGGTCTTCAGGGTGATCGCGGCGAGCCGCAACTTGCCCTTCGGGACCGACCCGGCGGCCACCGGCTCGACCTCCACGTTTTGGAACTGCGCCGGGTCGTCGGCCGCGGGCGCAGGGGCCGACGCCGACGCCGACGGCTGGGCGAACAGCGGGCGCAGCGCCGTGAACAGCACGAGCGCGAGGCCGACCGACAGAACGAACACGGGGAGCGGGCGGCGGGGCATGGCAGACCTTACTTGAGGGAACGACTGTTGACGACTGTAGTAGATGAGCAATCTCGACGCCACCAGTTTAGCGGTCGTCGCGGAGGGACGACGCGTTCCCGGTTGCCAATCGCGTGCCGGGTGCGGACAATCCGGACATGAGCCGCGAACACGACTTGCAGCGCGTCCTCGACTGCGGCATCGTCGCCGTCGTCCGCTTCAGCGACCCGGACCCGCTCGTCGCGGTAATCGAGGCGCTGGCCGCGGGCGGGGTCACCGTCGCCGAGGTCACCTTCACCGTGCCCGGCGCGCTGGACGTGATCCGCGCCGCCAAACAGAAGCTCGGCGACCGCGTGCTGCTCGGTGCCGGCACCGTGCTCGACCCGGAGACGGCCCGCGCCGCGCTCCTGGCCGGGGCCGAGTTCATCGTCGCCCCGAACCTGAACCTCGACGTTATCAAGGTGTGCCGGCGGTACGACAAGCTCGTGATGCCGGGCGCGTTTACCCCCACGGAAGTCGTCGCCGCGTGGGAGGCCGGCGCGGATGTCGTGAAGGTGTTCCCGGCGGACGTGGTCGGCCCGGCGTTCTTCAAGGCGCTCCGCGGCCCGCTCCCGCAGGTGAAGCTGATGCCGACCGGGGGCGTCGATCTGACCACCGCGACCGCCTTCCTTGCGGCCGGGGCGGTGTGCCTGGGCGTCGGCGGGCAAC
>JAYUBA010001069.1:0-4194 GCA_043741075.1 Frigoriglobus sp. | reverse complement strand
CCTTGGAACCCGCCACCACCGCCCTGGAACCCGCCGCCGCCACCCTGGAACCCGCCCTGGTTCCCCTGGTTACCCTGGAACTGGCCGCCCAGATTTCCGAAGTTCGGGTCGCGGAGCGCGCCCGGCGGGATGTACGTGTAGCCGCCCGGTGCCACCCGGTAGCGGCCGACCGGTTGCGCCTTCAGCACCCCGGTGAGCGGAAGCAGGGCCAGCACGCCCAGACCGAATGCCGTCCAGGCCAACGGCCGTTGCAACGAACGTAACATGATCGCCCCGCCTCAATCGGAGGTGATGCCGCTCGGACTGGACCCGCCGGGTGTCGCGGTGGAAAACTCCCGGAGAGTGAGTGCCGCGGACCGACGCGTCCGACCCGAACACCCACCACGAACTGGCGGCCACCGAAACCCAGCCTTATCCCGCACGGCCCGGACGCGGGTCCGAGGAGCGCGGGCCAGGAAGCGGATGCCCGGACCGGTGAAATCACCGACCGCGCGAGGCGTCATTGTGAGTGTAACGGCGAACCGCAGTCGGAAGTTTGCAATTCGGCGCAATTTCTGCCGAATTCCGCCCGCTCCCATATCTTGAGACGTCGGAACCCTGAATTCCGGGAGGACTGTCATGCGTCGTCCACTCCGCCCTTGGTCGCGATTCCTGCACGGCGGGCTGTTGGGTCTGCTTGCCGCCGCTGTTGCGGTCGCCGGCCCGTTCCGCCCCGACCGACCGGCCGCAGCACAGCCGGCCCGCGCCGCCGCGCCGCTGCCCACCGAACTCCAGTACGTCCCGGCCGACGCCGCGTTCTTCCTCCGCGCCGACGCGGCCGGCATCTGGACCAGCGACCTCGCCAAGTCCTTCCGCACCGCGGACAAGACCCCGTTCGTCAAGTTGGAGGACGCGGCCACCGCGTTCGGCGTGAAGATCGACGACCTGAAGTCGGTCGTCCTGTTCATCCCCAAATTGAAGGACGACGACAGCACGCACTTCGGCGTCGTGTTCACCTTCACAAAAGGCTTTGATAAAAAGAAGCTGGAAGCGGGGGCCGGGGCATTGCTCTCGAAGAGCGGGAAGGTCAAGGTGCTGGCGCCGTTGGACACGGTCGCGCTGGTGCTAGTCGGTCTGGGCGACGAGTACGCCAAGCCGCAACCGGCCGACGCGGACGGCCCGCTCACGTCGGCCCTCCAGATGGCCGCGACCGGCAAGCACGCGCTGGTCGCCGCGGCCACGCTCGGCAGCCTGCCGGACATCCTCCAGCGGGACGACCTGCCCGGCCCGCTGCGGGCGTTCCAACCGATCTTCAAGGCCCAGTCGATCACCGCCACCGTGGGCCTCGGCAAGTCTCTCGATCTGAACGTGTACGTCAAGACCAAGCGCGAGGCGCAAGCGGTGGACGCCGAGAAGGCGCTGGCCGCGCTCGTGACGCTCATCACCGACGAACTCGGCCGCGACCTGCCGGACCTGGAGGCGGACGCCGCGAAGGACGCCGGGGTGAAGGACTTGGTGAAGGTGTTCAAGGCGACGCTCGCCGCCGCGAAGGGGGCGAAGTTTAGCGTGGACGGGACCGAGGCGCGGCTCACCGCGTCGCTCCCGCTGGACGGGCTGCCGCTCGCCTCCGCCTACGTCGCCGCGACCACGAAGGTGACCGGCGCCGCCGCTACCGCCCAGTCCGCGAACAACCTGAAGCAGATCGCCATCTCCATGCACAGTTACGCCGACACCAACAACGGCACCATGCCGCCGGCCGCGGTGTGCGACAAGAAGGGCAAGCCGCAGTTGAGCTGGCGCGTCCTGATCCTGCCGTACATCGAGCAGGACGACCTGTACAAACAGTTCAAACTCGACGAGCCGTGGGACAGCGCGAACAACAAGAAGCTGATCGACAAGATGCCCAGGGTATACGCGCTGCCGGGCGCGAAGCCGGGGACGACCGAGACGCACTACCGCGTGTTCGTCGGCAACGACGCCGGGTTCGACTGGATCATGGGCGCGAAGTTCCCGGCCGCGTTCACCGACGGCACCTCCAATACACTGATGTGCGTGACCGCCGCGACCGCGGTGACGTGGACCAAGCCGGACGAACTGGAGTTCGACCCGGAGAAGGACATGCTCAAGCTGATCGGCACGGTGGTCAACGGCAAGGCGCAGGTCGCCATGTTCGACGGCTCGGTCCGCACGCTCAAGAAGCTGCCGTCGAAGGAGACGCTCAACGCCCTCATCACGCGGAGCGGCGGCGAGGTGATCGGGGACGACTTCTGACGGCGCATCCCGGCGAGCGGCGCGGCGCGTCTTGGTTTTGCCCTCTCCCCTTGCGGGAGAGGGTGGCGGCGCTTCGCCGACGGGTGAGGGGTCAAGCTACGCGCGGGAAGGCCGCTTCGCGTGGTCCGCAGAACGCAGCACCCCTCACCCGTCGGCGAAGCGCCGCCACCCTCTCCCGCAAGGGGGAGAGGGCAAGAATCACCGAACCCTCGCTCGCCGTTCGTCGCCTGTAATCTCTGTCCCTTCACCCTCATCAAGGAGCACCCTCATGCGATTCGCACTCCGGACCGGCGGGCTGGCGGTCGTCGCCGCCCTCACCGCGGCCGTGCTGATGGTCCGCCCCGACGCGCCGCCGCAGGCGTCCGCCGCGCAACCGGCCGACCTGCCGGCCGACCTCGCGCTCGTCCCGGCCGACGCGGCCGGGTTCGTTCACGTCCGCCTCGCCGACCTGTGGAAGAACGAGATGATGGACGGGTTCCGCAAGACGTGGGAGAAGGCCGGGCCGAAGGCCCTCGAGACCCTCGACAAGCAGTTCGTCCCGGCCCCGTCCACGATCTCCCGCGGCACCGCGTTCGTGCTGCTCGACGACAAGAAGAAGCCGCAGGTGGTCGGCGTCCTGGCGTTCTCGGCCGCGTTCGACCCGATGACCGTGGTCAAGACGTACCTGCCGAAGCACACCACCGAGAAGGTCGGGGGCAAGACCGTGTACCGCAGCCCGGACGCGGAGTTCGAGTTCTACTTCCCGGACAGCAAGCACATCGTGATCGGCACGGGCGGGTCGCTCAACGCGTACCTGTCGAAGCCGGTGGCGAAGACCGGCCCGTTGGCCGCGGCGCTCAAACTCGCCGGCGGCGGCACGAAGGTGATGGTCGCGTCCGCCGACATCTCCGGGCTGCCGATTCCCGAGGAAGCGTTCAAGGACGTGCCGGCCGAGGCGCGGCCCATCCTGAGGGCCAAGCAACTGACCGTCGCCGTCGATCTGGGTGCCGACGCCCGCTTCGACATTCGCGCCACCTACGCGGACGAGGCCGCCGCGCAGGACGCGGAAAAGGCCGTGAAAGCGCTGGCCGAACTGGGCCGCAAGGAACTGGCGAAGATGAAGAAGGAACTTGAGGACAAGCTGTACGACCCGAACATCAAGACGCCGCGGCCCCCGGCCGACCTGCCCGAAGCGCTGTCGGCGGTGTTCGCGCTGGGTGCCCTCACGCGGCTGGACGAGACGCTCACCGACCCGAAGTTCATCACCCGCGACAAGGCGGAACTGGCGCTGGCGGTGCCGATGCCGAAGGAGATTCTGGCCCTGGTCGGCGGCACCGTCGCGCTCGGCGCGGCGGCCCTGGTCCCGGCCATTCAGAAGGTGCGCGAGGCCGCGGCCCGCATGAGCAGCGCGAACAACCTGAAGCAGATCGGCCTCGCCATCCACAGCTATCACGACGCCAACGGCGTGATGCCGGCCGACATCGTTGACAAGAACGGCAAGCCGCTGCTGAGCTGGCGCGTCGCCATCCTGCCGTACATCGAGCAGGACGTACTGTACAAGCAGTTCAAGCTGGACGAGCCGTGGGACAGTGACAACAACAAGCAGTGGTCGCAGCTGATAGTGAAGACGTTCCTGTCGCCAGAGGCGAAGCTGCCTGCGGAACTGGAGTACGGGCTGACGAGCTACCGCGGCATCAGCGGACCGGGCACCGCGTTCGAGGCGAAGGCGAAGATCAAGCTGACCGACTTCACCGACGGCACGTCGAACACAATCATGGTGATCGAGACGGACGAACTGGTGCCGTGGGCGAAGCCGGGCGACTTCCCGTTCGACCCGAAGAAGCCGCTGCCGAAGATCGTCGCGCCGGGCAACCGGGCGATGTTCCAGGCGCTCTTCGCCGACGGCTCGGTGCGCGCGATCAAGACCACGCTCGCCGAGAAGACGCTCAAGGCCGCGTTCACCCG
>JAYUBA010001068.1:0-4200 GCA_043741075.1 Frigoriglobus sp. | reverse complement strand
CTCGCCGAGCCTCGCCGACCTCCCCCTCAAGGGGGGGAGGTCAAAACCAAAGTCGGCCGACGGATACTTTCCAGAACGATTCAGCAGCAGTCTCCGTTGAAAGTACGGCCGCGCGAGGCGGGCTGTCAAGCGGCGTCCGGCTGCCGCGCGGCGGGAACGCGGCCGGCGCGAACCGGCGCTTCCGATTGTTTGCATCGGGCCGCTTCCGCGTGCCCGCGCCCCCGTCCTCGTAGAATAGCGGAACGACTGCCCGCCCGCCCGCTTCCGTGGAGAGCTGCCCGTGCCGCCGATTCAGTTCGTGGTCGATCGCCGGGACGCCGGGCAGACGCTCGCCGCCGTACTCAAGACGCGGTTCGGCATCCCGTGGGCGCAGGCGAAGCGGCTCGTCGAGGGCAAGCACGTCAAGGTGAGCAACCAGGTCGTCATCGATGTCGCCAAGCGGCTGAAGCTCGGCAAGCGCGTCGAACTCGCCGCCGGTACGGTGGAGGTGAAGAACGCGGACCCGCGACAGAAGGCGGCACCCGCGGGGCGGAAGGCGGAGAAGCCCGCCCCGAAGAAGCCCGCGCCGAAGGCAACTCCGGCGGCGCGGCCCGCGCCGAAGAAGACCACTCCCGCCACCGTTCTCCTTCCTCTGGAGTGCATCGTTTACCAGGACGACGCGATCGTCGTCGTGAACAAGCCGGTCGGACTGACGACGATGCGGAACGAGGACGAGGTCGCGGAGTTCGGGGCGCACGGCCAGCGGTTCCTCACGAAGACGCTCGCGGGGATGCTGCCGACGCTGCTCGGCACGCCCGACCGCCCGGTGACCGCGGTCCACCGCCTCGACCGCGACACGTCCGGGCTGGTGGTGTTCGCCCGCACCCGCGCCGCGGGCGAGAACCTGACGATTCAATTCCGCAAGCATAGCACCGAACGCCGCTATCTGGCGCTCACGCGTGGCGTGCCCAAGAGCGGGCGGATCGCGTCCGTGATGGTGCGCGACCGCGGCGACGGCCGGCGCGGCAGCACCACCGATCTCGTGGCCGAAGACGGCAAGCGGGCGGTCACGCACGTTTCCGTGGCGGAGACCTTCGGCCGCTTCGCGCTGGTGGAGTGCCGCCTGGAGACGGGGCGCACGCATCAGGTGCGCATTCACCTGGGGGAAGCGGGCGCGCCCCTGTGCGGCGAGACCGTGTACGACCGGCCCATCAGCGGGAAGCCGGCCGCGGACGGCAGCGGGGCGAAGCGGCCGATGCTTCACGCGGCGAAGCTGGGGTTCGCGCACCCGGAGAGCGGTGCCGCGGTGAGCTGGGAGGTTGCGCCGCCGGCGGACTTCCGCGAGGTGCTGATGAGATTGCGGGCGGGACTTGGTTCGTAGTGACCCGCTTCAGCGGGTCGGCTTCAGCGGGTCAGCGGGTCGGGACGCCGGGGCACCCCGTGGCCCTGACTTCGTGGTGCCGAATCTTCAGCGCTGCTCGACGAGACCCGCTGAAGCGGGTCACTACGAACCAAACACTTCACCCCACCGCTTCTACCACCTCTATGGGCGCGTCGAGCGGCGACACGTCCGACCGCGCCGGGCGCAGCAGTCCCGCCAGCGCCAGCGAGACCGCCGCGGTCCCCGCCGCGACCCATCCCACCATCGGGTAACCGGTCATGTGGCCGTCCGGCGCCACGGTCACCAACCCGCCCGCGATCAGCGGGGCCAGGCCCGTCGCCGCGTGCTGCACCGACGTGTTCACGCTCATGAACGCCCCGCGGTTCTTCGGTGCCGCTACGCCCAAGAGCATCGCCTGCACCGGCACCATCCGCCCGGCCGCGAACACCATGAACGCACTCATCGCGATCGCCGCGACCCACAGCGGCCCGGCCGGCAGGTTCGTCACGACCACGGCCATTACCAGCGCGCCCAAGCCGAGGACGCGGAACAGCGACAGTCGCGGGAGGCGGTCCGACAGGCGCCCCACGGCGGTCATGCCGAGTAGCGTGCAGGTGCCGGCGGCGAAGTAGATCTGCGAAAGTTGACCTTCGGTCCAGCCGTTCGTGGCCGTCAGGTACGGGCCGATGAACGACGCGACCGTGAACGTGCCGAGCACGAGGAAGAACGAGAACGCGAACGCCCCGAGGTGGTCGCGGTGGCGCACCACCTCCGCGAACTCGTCCCACCGGTTCGGGCGCTCGGCGGTCAGGTGCCCGCGGACCGGCGGCAGCTTCGCCCACGCGAGCAGCCACACGGCGGCGCTGAACCCGGACAGCGCGACGAACGGTGCGCCGCGACCGAACCACTCGGCCAGCATCAGCCCCGCGGGCAGCCCGGCGATGGACGCGACCGCGAACGCCGAGATCACGGCCCCGGTCGCCCGGCCCCGCTTCTCCGGCGGGAACACGTCGCCGATGACCGCCATGAGCGCGACGGCCGCGGTGCCGCCGAACGCGCCGGCGAGCGTTCGCGACACGAGCAGCCACTCGTACCCTTCCGCCAGCCCGCAGAACAGCGTGCTGAAGGCGAACCCGGCGTACATGGCGAGTAGCACCGTCTTGCGGTCGAACCGGTCGATCACGAAGCTCGCCAGCAGGCTCGCGACGCCCGCGGCCCATGCGTAAGCGGAGACGATCTGGGCGAACTGCGGTCCGGTGAGCGCCAGTTCCTTCATCAGCCGGCCGCCGAGCGGCATGATGATGACGAAGTCCACCATGTGCGTGAACTGGATCGCGACGAGGACGAGGATCAGCCCCCACTCGGCCCGCGTAATCCGCGCGGGCGGCGGAGGCGGTTGAAACGAACTGATATCTTCCGACACGGGCATCACGCGACTCCGGTGTGCAAGCGATACAGACAATACCGCGGCCGTAGCCGCAAGTTACAGGCCGGGTGCGGTCAGGCCAGGGCAACGCAGAGATTGAGTCTGGGTGGCCGGGGCAGAGTCCTCGATGCCCCGGTGCGACAGGCTTTGGATATAAACCCCTGATTTCGGACGAAACAGGGCCGAAAAGCCTTTGAATCGCCTGCCATTCTGACGTTTATGGGCAAAGCCGGTGCGACACCAAAAGGCTTGAAAACCGGGGCATCGCAAAGCCTCTGCCCCGGCCACCCTCAACCCAGCTTCAATCTCTGCGTTGCCCTGGCGGTCAGGCGGGATTGTCGGTTCCGTAGACCGATGCGGAAATGCGAAGTTGTGTAGTGTCTCAGTTTGAGTTGTGGTGCGGGCGTCCCGCCCCAATGGCACTTACTTTGTGTTCGGGAGTGATCGTCTGTGCGCTGAATCTGGCGGGTCTGGGCAGTTGTCCCAGCCCGATTCCTTGTCCAAATCTCCCACGTTAAGCGCACAGACGATCAGTATCAGCTATAATGTAAGTGCCATTGGGCCAGAGGCCCGCACCACAACTCAAACTGAGACACTACCCGAAGTTGTACCTTGTATGCCGCCAGTCATTGTCTGTGACGGTTGGAGTGACAAGGTGGCCGCCTTGGCCATATTGGCCGCCTTACCCCAAAATGCTTGACGAAACGCATGAAATTCAAGATGGCCATGTGGCCCCCTTGGGCCATCTTGGGCGCGGAATCGCGCCCTCGTCGGGCGACCGTTCCACGTGGAACGTCAGCGGGTTTCAGAACGTCGGTCACGCAACAAGAATCTCGGAACCTCGCAGCGCTTCACGCGTTCCTACCTTGTGCCGAATCCGCACCGAAGAGGTTGACGGGTGCGGAACAGGGCGGAATCCGACGCGCGAACCGGAATCCGAACTTTTTTCGTGCGGGTTCGGGAACTCCGGGTTAGCGTACACGTCAGAAGGAAGAGAACCGGATCGCGACCGCCCGCGTCCCCCGCCGCAAACGCTTGCACGAGCCGGACTTTCGAGATACACTCGTCTTATCACCCTGCCGGTCACTCATCCCTGATGACGTGCCGGCACACCGGAGCCTCGGACCATGTTCGGTACCACCGATCGTCGGCACTTCCTCAAGCACGCGGCCGCGGGCGCGGCGGTCACGGTCCCCGGCCTGTCGTTCATGACGGACCTGCGGGCGAAGGCGGCCGAACTGAAGAAGAAGAACAAGAGCCTCATCGTCCTGTGGATGGGCGGCGGCCCGACGACGATCGACCTGTGGGACATGAAGCCGGAGAGCGCCAACGGCGGCGAGCACAAGCCCAAGGCCACCGCGGCCAGCGGCATCTCAATCACCGAGCACATGCCGAAGGACGCCGAGCAGTTCAA
>JAYUBA010001067.1:0-4200 GCA_043741075.1 Frigoriglobus sp. | reverse complement strand
GTCCTTCTGCGTTATCTGCGGCGCTTCTGCTTTGCTCGCGACTCAACCCGCGGCCGGTTCCAGCGGGACCGGCACCTCGCCGCGCACCGCTAACTCGTGCGGCGTCGGTAACCGCACCTTCCACGCCAGTCGGCAGAACACCAGCAGGCGGATCAGGTAATAGCTCGTGTCGAACTGCCACCACCGCAGCCCGTGCCGGGCGGACGACGGGAACGCGTGATGGTTGTTGTGCCACCCCTCGCCCAGCGCCACCACCCCGACGAACAGGTTGTTCCGGCTCTCGTCGCCGTTCACATAAGGCTTCTTCCCCCACAGGTGGCACACGGAGTTCACGCACCACGTCGCGTGGTGGCCGAGCAGGATGCGGACCAGCCCGCCCCACAGGAACCCGGTCAGCGCGCCCGGCCAGCCGCCGAACGCCAGCCCGATCGCGGTCGGGATGAGGACGCCCAGCAGCGCCCACAGCGGGAACAGCGCGCTCACGACGCGGATCAGCTTGTCGCGGCGGAGGTCGCCGGCGTACCGGTCGAGGCCGTCGGGCATCGGGGAAAAGGCCCACCCGATGTGCGAGTGCCAGAACCCGCGGAACAGCCCCCACAACCCCGGCCCGTGCGGGTACGGCGAGTGCGGGTCGCCGACGTGGTCGCTGTGCTGGTGGTGCAGGCGGTGCCGCCCGACCCAGTCGAGCAGCGGCCCCTGGAACGACATCGAACCGAGCGCGCCGAGGATCACCTGAATCGGCTTCACGGTCTGGAACGAGCGGTGGGTGAACAGCCGGTGGAAGCCGACGGTCACGCCGGTCATCGTGAGCAGGTACATCCCGACCAGGAGGCCGAGATCGACCCAGGTGAAGCCCCAACCCCACGTCAGCACGATGGCGGTCGTGAGGCCGGCGAGCGGTACGGTCACGCCGAAGAACGTGCCGCCCCACGCGACCACTCGCCGGGTCAGGCTGTACTGCGGAACGGGGGGCACGAGCGTCTGGGCGGGGGGTTGGCTCGGGAGGGTGGGACGTTCGGTGGTTGACAGAGTTGGCAAGCGGGTTTCCCTGGCTAGGTGTCGGGGTCGGGACGCGGGCCGTGCGAGCCGTCGCCGGCGGTCCCGCCCGGAAGCGGACTCCGGGCGAAGCAAGCGGGCGACAGCACCGGTCGCCCCTGTGATTTGTATACACCGAATCGCGGGGGGGAGGAACTAGTAGCGGCGTCCGCCACCACCTCCACCACCACCTCCGTAGCCACCACCTCCACCTCCGTAGCCTCCGCCGCCACCCCCACGGCCGCCACCGCCACCGCCGCCGCCGCCCTCCTTCGGCCGGGCCTCGTTCACCGTCAGCGGGCGGCCCTCAAGGACCTGCTCGTGCATCCCGGTGATGGCCGCCTGGGCCTCTTGGTCGGAGCCCATCTCGACGAACCCGAACCCCTTCGACCGGCCGGTGTCGCGGTCCATGATGACCTGCGCCGACACCACCGCCCCGTACGGGGTGAACATGTCCTGCAACTGGGAGTCGGTGACCCCCCAGCTCAGGTTCCCGACGTACAACTTCTTGCCCACGACGAACTCCCGCGGCCCGGTCCCGGCCGCACTGATGGATCGACTTCCCGCGCCGGACCGGCGGGCGGGGGGACGGACGAACGGGCGGGGGAATCCTCCGCCATGACACCTGTCAGTACGGACGGGAGCAACGGGCGTTCGGCGTCACTCGACGGGATGACGGCTCCGTCGATTGTGGTCAACTTTATCAGGCCGAAAGCCGGCCCGCGCCAGGATTCCGCGCGGATTTTTGGCACCCGCCGGCCCGCGTTCGCCCCCCGTTAATGCGGCGGAACCCGGCTCACAGCGGCGGCCACTGGTTCGCCAGCCCGTCGCGCTCGATGTCCTTCACCTGATCTTCCGTCACCGAAAAGTGCTTCGCGATTTCGGTCCGGGAGACGGCGACGCCCTTGCCGCCGTCTTGGGCCTCGACCAGCGCCTTGAAGATCACTTGACGCTGTTCGAGGGGAATCTCGTCGGGTTTTGCGGGCACAGGACGTCCTCGTGGCGGACAATACAACACCGACTCATCCTATGACCCGGTTCGCGCTGGTCTTGAAAAACACGCGATCTTGTTCAAAACAGTCCCCCGCCCGTCACCCGCGGCACCCCGATGCCCCTCCGCGAACTGACCGTACACGTCCCCGAGGCCGACCTTCCGGCGGACGCGGCGCGCCTCATCCGCGAGGCCGACCGGCGCATCGACCGGTTCCAGGCGGAGTGCCGCGTGCCCGCGTTCGTGCCGTGCGACTACGCCGCCGCGTTCGGCCTGCTCCGCGCATTGGCCGAAGGCCCGCACATCCGCGGCCGGCGGTTCTGCGAGTGGGGCAGCGGGTTCGGCGTGGTCGTCGGATTGGCCGCGCTGCTCGACTTCGACGCGTGCGGAATCGAGATCGAAGAATCGCTGGTGGCGGAGGCGCGGAAACTCGCGGAGGACTTCGACCTACCGGTCGAGTTCGCGCAGGGGAGTTTCGTGCCGCGCGGGGCGGAGGACCGCGTCCACAAGGCCGGCACGTACTCGTGGCTCACCACCGAGGGCGACTACGCCTACGACGACCTGGATTTGGAGGTGAGCGACCTGGACGTGGTGTTCGCGTACCCGTGGCCGGACGAGGAGGCGGTGGTGTGCGAACTGTTCGAGCGGTACGCGGGCACCGGGGCGATTCTGGCGACGTACCACGGCGGGGCCGAGTTCCGGCTCAAGCGGAAGGTCGGGCGCAAGAAGCGGCGCGGGTAAACCGTCCTACAAGACACCCTCACCCGGTGGCGGCCGGGTCCGGGGCCGGGACGCGGTCGGAGCCGGAGTCGGCCACCACTTTCCCGTCCCGCATCTTCACCACGCGGTCCGCCCGCTCCGCCACCTCGTCGCTGTGCGTCACCACGACCAGTGCCACGTTCCGCGTCTTCTGGAGCGACGTGAGTAGGTCGAGCACCTTGTCGGCGTTGTCCGAGTCCAGGTTGCCGGTCGGCTCGTCGGCCAGGAGCAGCGCCGGGTCGTTCGCCAGCGCGCGGGCCAGCGCCACCCGCTGCCGCTCGCCGACCGATAACTGCTGCGAGCGGTGCCCGGCCCGGCGGCTCATGCCGACCAGTTCCAGCAGCGCGTCGGCCTTCTTCGCGCGGTCGCGGGCGGACAGCGGCACCCCCTCGAACATCGGCACCTGCACGTTTTCGCGGGCGGTCAACGTGGGAAGGAGGAAGAACGACTGGAACACGAACCCGATCTGCCGGGCGCGGAACCGGTCCAGGTCGCGGTGGCGGGACAGCGCCTCGCCGCGGAAGAACACCTCGCCGCCGTCGGGCCGGTCGAGCATGCCGAGCATGTTCAGGAGCGTGGACTTGCCGCACCCGGACGGGCCGGTGATGGCGACGTACTCGCCCGGCCGCACGCCGAGCGTGACGCCGTTGAGGGCGCGGACATCGCCGTCCGGGTACGACTTGAACACGCGGTCGGCGAACAGCAGGTGCCCGGCGGGGGCGGGGCCGTCAGTCATGGCGGAGGGCCTCCGTCGGCAGCAACCGGGCGGCGCGGTAGGCGGGGTACGCGCCGCCGATCACCCCCATAAGCACCGTGATACCGACCCCGCGGGCGATCACCGCGGGCGCCAGTTCGGGGTCGATGAAGCCGTTCACTTTTGGCGAGAGCGTCAGCGCCTGCATGCCGAAGAAGGCGATCGCCGTACCGGCCAAGGCGGCGGCGACCGCCAGGATCACGGCCTCGCCCAGGATCATGCGGATGACCCGACCCCGCGGCCAGCCCACCGCCCGGAGGATGCCGATCTCCAGCGTCCGCTCCAGCACCGACATCGCCATCGTGATCAACATGCTGATGACGCCGATGGCCAGCGCGATGACCGACACCAGCCACGACACGGCGCGGATGAGTTTGAGCTGCGAGACCGAGTTGACGTAGGTTTCGGGCGTTTGCGCGGACAGCCGGACGGTGGGGTCGTCGGGGTCGCGGAGCGCGTCGATTTGCTGCCGCACCTGCTCGACTTCGGCGGCCGAGTCCGGCGACGACTTCTTCACCCGCACGGAGAACCCGGTCACCCGGCCGCGCTTCCCGGTGATGACTTGTGCGTCCTTGAACGGGACGATCGCCCCGCCCTGCTCGAACACGACGAAGCTCTTGAACACCGCAATGACCTCGTAGGGGTTATCCGTGTCGCCCCC
>JAYUBA010001066.1:0-4203 GCA_043741075.1 Frigoriglobus sp. | reverse complement strand
TCCCTTCACCGTACGCGCCGTCCTTGTTCGGCTCGTAACACCACTGCTCGCGCGGAATCCCCTCCCGCGCACTCAGCCAGTTGCAATACTCCGCCGCCTCGTACCACGGCATCGCTACCGCCGGCGAATCCTGATCGGGGCTGTACTGCTTTAACCACGAATGCTCCGGGCGGAACCGCAGGAACTCCGCCACCGTCACTTCCTTCGTCCCGATGGCGAACGAACGCCCGATCCGCTTCCGGTGCGCCGACTCGTTCTCCGCGGTCCGACCCGGCTCCGTCTCCGGCGACCCGAGGGTGAACTCCACCGGCCCGCGCACCACC
This sequence comes from Frigoriglobus sp., assembly GCA_043741075.1. Taxonomy (GTDB): domain Bacteria; phylum Planctomycetota; class Planctomycetia; order Gemmatales; family Gemmataceae; genus Gemmata. Next base: position 3,880 of record JAYUBA010001066.1, on the reverse strand, counting down.
GCATACGTCTGGCCCTCGCCGTTCACGAACCAATTCTTCCCCACCGCCACCCGCGGCGCCGGCAACTGCGGACCGACCACCGCCCCCAACGGACCCGGCGGAACCGCACCCGCCAGCGCCCGCGCCGCCACACGCCCGCGCGCCGCGCGTGCCAGTTCCGCGTCGATGGCCGCCAGTTCCTTCGCCTTCCCCCACTTCTGGCGCAACAACCAGTCGATGGCGCTGTGCAGTCCCGAATCCGGGTCGTCGCGGTACAGCGCCAGTAACCGCGACACGAACGGCTCACGCTCGCCCGCGGGCACCAACTCCGCCGGGAAGTCACCCAGCGCGATCAGCAGCACCCGCTTCGCCGACACGTCCCCTTCCGCACCGAACCGCCGCACCAGCGCCGCCGGGTCCGCGCCGATGGCCGCCAGCCGCTCCTGCAAGTAGCTCCGCGCCGTCGGGTCGCCGTCCGCCGGGAACGCGAACACCGGCCACACCGCTTCCGCCTCCCCCAGCGTCAGCAGCACCGCCGCCGCGTGCCCCCGACGCTTCCCATACGCCTCCAGCGCCGCGTCGATGGCAGCGACCGGCAACCCTTCCGGCGGCTTCTTCGCCAACTCCGCCTTCAGCACCGGCACCACGCCCGCCTTGTTCGCTTGAAACGCACCCGCGAACTGCGTGAAGTGCCGCGGGTCCGCGATGACGGCCAGTTCCGCCAGGTCCGCCGGCCGGTCCACCGCGTACCGGGCGAGCAACGAAGCCGTGAGATCGAACCCGCTCGCCTCTGCGACCAGCGCGGACTCGTCCAACTTCCCGCCGCGAATGCGCTCCCGCGCCGACGCGTACCGCTTCAGTAGCGGCGCGAGCAGTTCCCCGCGAACCGGGTCCAGGGCTTGCGCCCACACCACCATCCGAAGCGCGTTCTCCTTGACCACCGCGTCGGCCACCGCCGGCGCGGCCGCCTTCCACCGCGCATCGTCCGGCGTGAGCCCGGCGAGCGCGCACGCGGCCCGCACCCGTTTGCCGGCGTCGGCCTTCGCGTCCGTCAGTACCGCCCACAGCCCCGGCGCGACGGTCCCGGCGTGCGGCTTCAGGAGTTGCACGACCGTGAGCAGTTCTTCCGGCAGGCACGTCGGCAGGTAGACGGCCAACACCGCGGCGTGTGCCGGTTCGTCCGCCAGCAGGGCCAGCCGGGCATGAAGCCCCGGCTTCGAGCCGACCGGCTGTGCCGCCAGTTCCCGCAACTTCGGCCCGGTCAGGTCGCGGTACTCCTTCAAGTCCCCGATCAGACGCGGCGCCCCGGCCGTGTCCGCGGACGTGAGGGCATCCACCAGGGCATCGGCCCGCGTCTGACGCTGAGTCGCTTGTCGTTGTTCCTCGGCGCCAATCCGATCATCCGCCCGTTGCTTCTCGGCGGCCAGTTGGTCGTCGCTCCGCTGCTTCTCGGTCGCGATCCTGTCCGCATCACGCTGGGCCTGCACACGGTTGGCCGCGATCCCGCCCCCGACCGCGACGAAAAGCACCAACCCGGCCAGCGCCACTTGCACCCGCCGACGCTTGTGCTGCTCCTCGGCTTTCTGCCGTTCCCCCTCCACTCGTACCTCTGCCTTCTGCCGCTCACCCTCCACTCGCACCGTTTCCAGTTCCGCCTGTCGCGCCCGCTCGTCGGCCGCCGCCCGCAACTCGGCCACCGCCCGCGCCACCTCGCCCCCGTCCGCCGGGCGATCACCCGGCTTCTTGCTCAGGCACCGCTTGCACAACGACACCAATTCCGGCTCTGCCCCGCTCGCGTCCAGTCGGGCGAAGCACTCCTCCACGTTCCCCTGCGCCGCCTGAAGCCGCGTCGTCTCGACCGAACTCGCCGCGAACGGCGGCTTCCCCGTCAGGATGACGGCCAGGATCGCCCCCAGCCCGAACACGTCCGAGCGGGCATCGACCTTGTTGATCGCCCCGATGGCCTGCTCCGGGGGCATGTACGCCGGCGTGCCCAGCACCGAACCGGCCTGCGTGAACGAGCTGTCCGACTCCCGCAGCGACTGAATGGCCGTGCCACTGCTGGTTTCGTCCGGGTCGGCCGCTTCGGCTTCACGCGTGCCGAGTACCTTGGCCAGCCCCCAGTCCATGACCTGCACTTCACCGAAGTTGCCGACCATCACGTTCGCGGGCTTCAGGTCGCGGTGAATGACGTTGTGCGCGTGGGCGTAGGCCACCGCCTGACACACCTGCTCGAACGCCGCCACGAACCGCCCACGGTCGGCCGACGGGTCCGGGCGGGCCTTGAGCAGGTCATCGAGGGTGTCGCCCTTGATGAGCTTCATCGCGAGGAACGGCCGGCCGTCCGGCAGCGTTCCGACATCGTGAACTGGGGGGATGGCGGGGTGTTGGAGTTGGCCGGTAATCCGCGCCTCGTCGGCGAACCGGCGGGCGGCACCGGACCCCGCCCCGAACTTGTCCAGAAGCACCTTCACGGCCACTTCGCGACCGAACGCGGTGTCGGTGGCGCGGTAGATGGCGCCCATCCCGCCGCGGGCGATTTCCGCGCCGAGTTCATACCGCCCGGCGGACACTGGCGGCGGCGCGTCGGCGAACCTGGGCGTGCCGGTGCCGCTGACCGTCGCGGCCGGATCGGCGCCGGAGGGCGTGGCCGGGTCGTCGGGTTCGGCGGAGCGGGTGGGGTCGGGCATGGTCGTCCTCCGCGAAGGGCAGGGGCGGGTGCGGAAGCGAGCGCGGGGCGCGAATCCTGGGATTCGCGGCCCGCGTACCGAGGGTGACTGACGGGGTTCGAACCCGCGACTTCCAGAACCACAAACACCCGAAAAGTCTGACCGCCGGAACACGATTCACCTGACATTTCCAGCATTCTCGCAGATCGCCACCGCAACGCAAGTGAACGCAAATGCAGTATCGAATTGCAAGGGAATACGGTAGTGCTGTCAGCGCGCTGCGGTAGTCTACCGCAGGGGTCGTGCCACCGCGCGCCAGCCGAGCGGAGTGCAGGCTGACCGCCTTCTCGTAAACGTTTCGGACTTCGCACGCGTTACTTTGACTTTCCGGCCGTCGGCACCGGGTACACCTTCAGCACCTCGTCGCCGAAGTGGTTGATGACCTTCACCGCGATCTTGCCCGTCTTCGGCGGGTCGAACGGCTGGCTCGTCGCGCTGTACAGCTTCGCCCACTCCCCCTCGTCGATCTCCGCACGCAGGGCCTTCTTCAGCTTCTCGTAGGGGCCTTCCTTCGTGTCCTTGCCGCCGTACAGGAAGTACGCGTGCCGGACGAAGAAGCTCTGCCCGTCGTAATCGGTGTCGATGAACCAGCACGCGATGTCGTCCGTGTCGCCGGTCCGCACCGCGCCGGTGCTGGGGTCGAACACGTCCACGCCGCGGATCGTGATGACGACTTGCCCGTTCACCACTTTGGGCGGGGTGATGTCCGGTTCGCCGAACACGGTGAACAGGTTGCCCGCGCGGGTCTTCTTCAGCAGTTCGTCGCCCATCGCGAGGTCCGGGTTCATGCGCACCGGCAGCACGGCCAGTTTGCCGAGCTTGATCTCCTTCGTTAACTCCGCGGTCTGCTCGTGGACGCTCGCCTCGAACGCGAACGCGCACACCAGCAGCAACTCGCACTTGCTCCCCTTGATGGCTTCGAGCGCGGCCCGCTTGATGTCGGCGTCGCCGAGCGTGCCGAACTCCGGGCCGACGCACACGCGAACGGCCGCGCCGGTATCGGTCTCGCCTTCGGCCTGGATGTATTCGCCGGGGAACGTGTCGAGCCGCGTGAAGGTAATGCGCTGGCTCTTGTCGGTCCCCTTCACGCCGGCTTTGCGGAGGTTGTCGAGGATCATCGGCAGGAACGAAGAACCTACCCCCCGGCCCCCAGAAGACCCCCCCCAGCCCCC
>JAYUBA010001065.1:0-4204 GCA_043741075.1 Frigoriglobus sp. | reverse complement strand
ACGCAAGCCGCTCGCGGTGCTGAAGGTGCTGCACCGCAACGCGACCCGGCTGAAGGAAGTCGGCAACACGAAGGAGACGCTGAAGGTCGTCGCGCCGGGCAAGGTGGAGGGCGACCGCCCCGGCGGCGAGCAACTCCGCGACGCGGCCCGGAAGGCCGACCTGGCCGCGGCCGAGGCGACGTTCGCGGCCATCTGCGCGACCGGCAAGCCAGAGGACGCCCTCAACCAACTGATGGTCGAAGTGGACGACGCGACCGAGGTTCACCGCGTCGTGCTGGTGTCGCGGGCGTGGGACTTGACGCGGTTCGTCGGCGCCGAGCGGGCGCACACGATGCTCCGCCAGTCGGTCCGCTACTGCGTGAAGGCCGAGGCGAACCCGAACCAGGTGAAATACAACGCGCCGATCCGCGAGCAGTTGCCGAAACTGCTCGACCAGTACAAGCTGCTGGCGACGAAGCCCGGCGCGCGGTCGGCCGACGACGCGTGGGTGGAGAAGTTCGCGCTGACGGTCTTCAACGCCACCTCCGAGCAGGCCGGCGACGCGGTGGCCGCGGCGCTGGCCGAGGGCTTCAGCGCGGAGGCCGTCGGCGAGGCGCTGTCGCTGGCCGCGAACCAACTGGTGCTCCGCGACGACGGGCGCCCGAAGTCGCAGGTGCAGCCGAACAAGCCGGAGGGGAGCATCCACGGCGACTCGGTCGGCGTTCACGCGTGCGACACGATCCACGCGTGGCGGAACCTCGCCGCCATCGGCGACCGCCGCACGCAGGTGACCAGCCTCATCCTCGCTGGGCACGAGGTCGCCCGCGACCGGGGCCAGCGCGGCGAGTTCCCGAAGTGGGAGGCGTACCCGCGGGCCGAGCACCGCGAGAAGGTGAAGGGCGTGCCGGCCGACGCGCTCGTGAAGGAACTGGACGCCGCCATCCGCGACAAGGACCAGGTGCGGGCCGCGGCGCTCACGGCCCGCATCGGGGCCGAACTTCCGGACCAGGCGAAGAGCGTGTTCGCGCTGTTCCGCGGGTACGCGATCAGCGAGGACGGCGCGCTGCACGCGGAAAAGTACTTCGCGACCGCGACCGACGAGTTCGCCCGCGCCCGGTCGGCGTTCAAGTGGCGGCAACTGGTGGCGCTGTCGCGGGTGACGGCCAGCCAGTACGGGTACGCCGCCCCGGGTCACAAGGAAGCGTGCGAGGTACTGAAGGGCTGACGGAAACGAGTCCGGCCGACACCTCGGAAGTGTCGGCCGGACTCGTTTCGGGGAAAGCAGCAAGCTCATCCCTCGTGTCCTGAAGTTCCCCACGAATGGTGGACAGTCGGAAAGCGGTGTAAACTCTGAACGCGGGGAGATACACCGACGACCGGTTCGCGCAAGGTCTACACGCCGGTATTCGCACTCACCTACCGCAACGACGACGGCGCCCCCGCTACGGCAAGGACAGCCGCCTCTTCTTCGACCCGCCCGCGGACGGCACGTATCAGGTGCGGGTCACCGACGCGCGCGGCGCGCTCGGGCCGGCGCACGCGTTCCGCGTGGCCGTGCGCCCGCCGAAGCCGGACTTCACCGTGACGGCGAGTGTCAGCGGCGCGAGCTTGCTGAACGTCGGGCTGAACGGCATCCTCGTCACCGAGCGCGAGACGAGCCGCGAGGTGGTGCTGTACGCAGAACCGTGGGTGCAGCTGGTGGAGCGCCCGCTCGTGGTGCTCGCCCGGCGCGAGGGAACCAGCGCCGAGTACGCCGCGAAGACGCTATTGCTGAAGGTGGAGAGGTGAGCCGTGCCCCGCCTACTGCCGAATCGCTTCGCGGTGGAGTGCATCCGCGAGTTCGACCGAGCCGCGACCGAGCGCCACGCTGACGTATCGGCGCTCATCGCCGCGGGGCGGCGAACCGCGGCCGTCTACCTCTCCGGCTACGTCGCCGAGATGCTACTGAAGGCCGCGTACTTCCGACTCGTCGGGTTCGGGGAGGCCGACCGCATCGACTTTGTGGCCCTTCGCGCCGCGGTGGGCGAGGCTCCCGCCTCGACGGCGAGAAGCCTCGGACTGCCGGGAACCCGGAACCTTCACGACCTCGCCGCGTGGGCGAATCTGATCGTCACCTATCGTGCCACGCGCGGGCCGGTGTATGCTGAAGGCGGATTCGGGTTGACGCTCACCGCCCAGGTGACGGCGATCCGCCAGCGGTGGAGCGAGACCGTGCGGTATCACAAGAACGTTGCGTACCAGCACGAGCTCGACCGCGTGACGGCCGCGTGCGGCTGGCTCGTGAGCCGCCGATACTCGATCTGAGGTGTCTCATGCCGTTCGTTGAGAAGACGATGGACTCGCGTACCGAAAACGATGCAGGGGTCTTGGCCGAGTTGGTCCGGGAACTCCAGACGCCGCGGGAAAGCGGGCAGCCGGTGATCGAGGTGCGCCACATGAGTCGTGGCGGACTCCGCCACGTCTACGTCATCTGGGACCGCTGGGACGAGTGCCGCCCGGAGGTCCGTGCCGCGATCGTCCGCGACGCCTTCGCAACCGTGAAGGGAGCCGACTACGAGAAGTCGATCGCGATCACGTTTCCGGCGACCGTCCCGGAGGCCGTGGAGATGGGGCTGCTTCCCTATGAAGTGAAGCCGTTCAAGTGGATGGGAATCAAGGACGAGTATGTCCTTCGTGCCCGTCAGGCACTGCTCGCGGAGGGCGCGTCGGCCCTTGGGCATCAACCACCTAATGCGCTCCCCACACTTCATGTGGCGACGGAGCAACAGGCTGAGGACGCAATCGCGCGGCTCAAGGAGGCCGCGCCCAAATTTGAGTGGAGACTCGTCGTCACGGTGCCGAACTCGGGTTGAGTCTACCCGTCACACCACTTTCCCCTCGATCCCGTTCATCTCCTTCAGCGGGCCGAAGGCGACGACGGTGGTGCGGTCGAGCGGGTACGCGTCCAGGTAGGCGCGGATGTCGGCCTGCGACACCGCCTCGAAGTTCGCGAGTTCGGCGTCCACGTCGCGGTACTCGCCGGTGTACGTCCATGCGGCGGCGATGGCCTGCATACGACCCATCGGCCGCTCGCTCCCGCGGACCACGCGCGACAGGATTTTGCTCTTCGCCTGATGCAACTCCGCGTCGGTGATGCCGCCCTTCTGCACGCCCGCGAACACCTCGATCACCTTCGCCGTGTTCTCCTCGGTGTTCTCCGGCTCGCAACTCAACGACGCGTACACCGCCCCGCTGCCGTCGTTCTCCACGTAGCTGCAATCGGCCGAGTCCGCGTGGCCCGGATCGACGAGCGCCCAATACAAGCGGCTGCCGCTATCGTCGCCGACCGCGAGGGAGAGCGCGTCGGCCGCGTAGCGGAGGGGCGAGTTCGCCGGCGGGCCGCCGCTCATGAACATCACGTACTCCTGCTGCACCTTCTCGCGCGTCAGCAGGAACTCGCCGCCGCCGCCGGCCCACTCGGTGCGGTGTTCGCGGCCCACCGTGTCCGTGTTCCACCCGGAGCACGCGGCGGTGACGAGCCTCACGAACGCGTCCCAGTCGTAGTTGCCCGCGGCGGAAACGACGATGTTGTTCGCCGCGTACCGGCGCGCGAAGTACGCGTGCATCTGGTCGCGGGTGAGCGCGGCGACGCTCGCCTTCGTGCCGAGCACCGAGTTGCCGAGCGGGTGGTTGTTGTAATAGATCCGGCGCGCGCGATCCCACGCGACCGAACCCGGCTGGTCCTCGTACATGTCGATCTCTTCGAGGATCACGTTCTTCTCGGTCGTGAAGTCCTCGTCGCGGAGGCTCGGCCGCAGGATGTCCGCGAGGATGTCGATGCCGCGCGGCAGGTACTCCGGGAGGAGCGCCGCGTAGTACACGGTGTTCTCCTCGCTCGTGTACGCGTTGTAGCTCGCGCCGATGCGGTCGAAGTCCAGGTTCACCTCGAACGCGGAGCGCCGCGGGGTGCCCTTGAACATCATGTGTTCGAGGAAGTGCGACACGCCGGACTCGGCCGGGGTCTCGTCCCGCGCCCCGGTGCGGACGAAGAACCCGACCGCGACCGACCGCGCCGACGGGCTGGTCTCGCCGATCAGTTGCAACCCGTTCGGCAGCTTGTGCGAGTGGAAAGGCATGTGAACCCTCTTGGCGAACCCGGAGCGTCAGCGACGGGGTGGTCACCGGAGCGAGACTGACCGCTTGGCGAACCCGGAGCGTCAGCGACGGGGTGGTCACCGGAGCGAGA
>JAYUBA010001064.1:0-4207 GCA_043741075.1 Frigoriglobus sp. | reverse complement strand
GACCGACCCGGCGAGTAGAGGCTAGCCGTGTCTAACAACTCTCCCCGGTGGGAACCGGGTGGCAACGCCGTTCACCGGTTGATTCAACTCCTCGACGTGCTGGCGATTGCGTTCAACCGGTTCCGGCAGTGTTCGTTCCCACTCCCCACATACAACCCGCCGCGACCGTTCGATACCGCAGGCTGGCAGACCGGCGTTACGCGGTTGCGCGAGGACTTCAACGCCGTGCGCACCGCGATCTGCGCCGGGTACGTCTCCCCGGCCCGCCGTGCGGAGCGCATCGCGGACGAAGCGATTGCGGAATTCGCGTGCGCCGGGGCGCGGGACGTTGGGACAGTTGCCGTCGTCGCGGATGCGGCGCGTTGGCTGGGCTATGTTGGAACGCCTTGGGAAGTCGGTACGCCGCGCCCGTGGGACTACGGCACCTGTGATCCTCACAACCTCGAAGGGTACGAAGCCAGGAGGAGAGGAGAGGAACGGTTCGACCGGGAATGCGACCTCCTCTTTCAGTACTCGTCGCTTCGCCGCGCTTTGCTGTCAGCGCTAGCACGCACCGGCAAAATCGTACCGCCTGAGATCGACCGCCGCACGCTCCTGGCGCATCACACTTGGCCGGAAGGGGGAAGCGCTCCCATCACGCAAGAGGAACTGCTCGCCCTCGTGCGAGAAGCGGAACCGACCGCCAACGACACCCCGCCACTTCCAACCGACCCTTACCCCGCGACACCCGCCATGACCATCCCGCACGATTCCCCTTCCCCCTTTGCGCGTCTCGTCCAATCAGAAGCCGAACGCCGACAGTGTGAAGCGGTAGCGAGTGCCGAACATGCTGAGCGCATGCGCTGCTTACAGGAGTTCCGCGCCTGCTGGAATGGTGCGTGGTCCCGGTTGCTGAACGCCTTCGACGCTCCGGCACAATACCGCCTCACGGACGCCGAAGCAGCGGCGTCCGCGCTGGCCGAAGTCGGTGCGCTCCTCGTTCGGTTGGCAGAGGTGCGGACAGAGATGCAGAACGATACCGCGGCGGCCCGACTTGAAAGCAACTGCGATCATCGCGGCTGGTGGGGCCGCGGGGCACCGGCCGCCGCCGCGCTACTGCTCGAAGCGGTGCGCGGGGCGAGCGCCCCGGACCTCACCCGGATGTTGGCGCGGGCAGAAGCCGATGAGAGCCTGCGTGTCGCGTTCGGGTGGTTAGAGTTCTACCGCGACCGGTTCTTACCTCAACCCGGAACGCGGAATCGGGCGGGCTTCCTCGAAACAGCGGAAGCGATGCCCGCGGTACAGTATCACGTCGATGACCTTCGGTTTGCTGAAGCACAGTTGACCGGGTGGCGGAACGTCGCGGGAGTTCGCGTGGCACTTGCCGCCGAACTGGCGCGAGTTGACCCACAAGAGGAACAAGAACGCACGGTACGCGACTGCAACAGCCCATCCCAACCCGACCCGTGCGAGCCGGAACCGAACCCTGCCAGTGGGAAGCGGGGCGGTCCCGCCAGCAGGCAACAGAGGGACGGGGCTGCGCAAGACGAACAGCGCGAACCCGACCTCAACATCCTGCCCGAGCGCGCTCGAATCGCCTACGCGCAATACCTCCAAGCCGAGCGGGCGCTCGTAGCTGAAAACGGAGTGAGTGCGACCGACGTGACCGACGACGCGGCACACTCCCACCTGAAAACCGATGGGGTGGAACTTCCCACGCTCGACACCTGGACACGGTACTTGCGGGAAGCTCGGAATGCGCTGGGCCAGCAGAAGAAGAAGCCCCGCCGGAAGTACGTCGGGCGTTCGGCCGCGCCGCCGGAACATTTCGGCGACCGCGGCGACGACTAAAAGCGGACGAACCGGATGGAACCGGATTCCATCCAGATTGTCCCGACTTGTCCGGACACTGCAAAACCCGGCCCGACACGTCATCCTCTACCGGATGCCCGCACCATCCGGTTCGTCCGGTTCGCCTCTGAGTAGACGGCGCGACAAAGGTAGTCGCACCGCGACCCAGAGGAACCATCAATGACCGCGGCCGACAAGACTCCCGAACCCGCGCAGCTCCTCGACGTAGCTGCCGTGGCGCAACTGCTGGGCGTCAGCGTTCGGCACGTCTGGCGCATGTCCGACGCCGACCAGTTCCCGCGGCCCGTCGCCCTCGGCGCGAAGCTGAAGCGCTGGTCCCGCGCCGTCGTGCTGGCGTGGATCGAATCCCAGACGCCCGCCGCTTCCCGCCGCTAAACGGGACGGGGCGCGCCCGCCACGGCACGCCCCGCCAATCCAACGCCCCGACACACGAGGTATTCCCATCATGGCCGACAAGCCGCTGAACTTCAATCCCGACGACCTGGGCGCGTTCGACCGCTCGCCCGACCCCACCGACGACCTGTCCGCGTTCGACAACGCGACAGGCGCGACGTGCGTTCCGGCCGGCTGGTATCTCTGCCGGCTCGAAGCCGGCGAGCTGGTCGCCACCAAAGCCGGCAAGCAGGCTTACCGGCTCCGGTTCGTCGTCATCGAGCCGGCCGCACATACCGGCTTCGCGCTCTGGCGGTACTGCACCTTCGCCGCCGCCGCGAACGCAAACCGGGCGAAGGCCGCGCTCGCCCCGCTCGGCTTGCGCACGTCGGCGGACCTGCGGCGCGCACCGTTCCCCGAAGCCGGTCGCACGATCCTCTGCCGCGTGCTGGTCGCGATCCAGAAAAACGACCCGACCCGAAACGACGTGGAACGGTTTACCGTCGAGCGCGACCAGTGCGACGACACGACCGCCGCGGCCCGGTTCGCCCTCCCCCCGGACGCAGGGGAAGGGGGTAACGCGCAATGACCTTTGCGGAACTGCGAAGAACCAACTTCGCGTTCGGTGCGAACTGCGACCCGCCGGCGCTCCTGGCTGGCGGGTTCGTGGACGGCGCACCGAACGCGCGCCGCCAAATCGTGAGCGCGGAAGCCCTCTTCCGCGCGTATCACGAAGCCGACGACGTGACCACCGACCGCGAAGCGTTCGGCACCGTCTACCAGTATCCGGCCGCGGAGTACGGCGCGTACGTCCGGCGCTCCGGCTCGCCCAAAGGCTACACCGGCCCGGCCGCGTGCTGTCGGCTCGTCTGGGACATCGACCGGCCCGACCTCGACGCGGCACTCGCCGCCGCCCGCGCCCTGGTGCGGTTCCTTCTCGACCGCTACGGGGCGCACGCCGAGAACGGACTCGGCATCCACTTCAGCGGGGCGAAGGGGTTTCACGTCTCGCTGGTCGCGCCGCCGGGGTTCCACCCGCTCGTTCACGTTCCGGCCGTGGTCAAGCTGCTGTGCCTGACCCTGGCGCGGAAGGCCGGCGCGACCGTCGATCCGGCGGTGTACGACCGCCAACGGCTGTTCCGGTTGCCGAACTCCCGGCACCCGCGAACGGGACTCCACAAGCGGTTCCTTGACACCGAGGAGGTATTCCGGCTCGACGTGGCCCGCGTCCGTGAAGCTGCGAACCATCCGGCCGGCTTCGCGGTCCCGACCGTCACCGAGGACTGTGAACGACTCGCCGACGATTGGTGTGAAGCCGAATCGCACGCCACCCGCGCCGTGCCGATCGGCGCGACCGGCACTGTTCGGCAGGACGCCCCTTCCTCTTGTCCCGTCGTGCCGAAGTTCGTCCGCGACTTCATCGGGTTCGGTGACGTTCAGGAACCCGGCCGCGCCGTGACACTGTTCCGGTGCGCGGCCGTTCTCGCGGAATCCGGCACCCCGCCGGCCGTGGTGCGCGGATTGCTCGAAGAACCCGCCCTGAAAGGCGGACTCGACCCGGCCGAAGTCGAGAAGCAACTCGCCGCCGGCATCGGGCACGGGCACGGGAAGGGGGCTTCGGCGTGAACGCACCTTCTGCGAAGTACACCACCGCCGCGGCCGTGGCGAACTCGCCAACGTTCGACCTCGACGCGAAGCCGGAGCGCTGGCACGTCGGCCCGCCGTTCGACGCCCTCGACATCCGCCCCGGTCGCGTCGTGCTGATCGGCGCGCCGCCCGGCGTCGGGAAAACGACGCTGGCGCTCCAACTCATTTCCGGGGCGCTGGAGAACCACCCGACCTTGCGCGCCGTGACCGGCAACGTCGAGATGGCACCCGCGGCGCTCACCGAGAAGTTGCTCGCACGGCTCGCCCGCGTCCCGCTCGACGCGCTACAAGATCGGACGTTCACCGCCGACGAGCGGCGCCGAATCGAAGCCGCGGT
>JAYUBA010001063.1:0-4208 GCA_043741075.1 Frigoriglobus sp. | reverse complement strand
GCCCGCACCACAAAAACGAGAGCGCGCGGTCAGAAGTCGCGGGCGTAGCCGGCCGTCCAGCCGCCGTCCACGGTGAGGATGTGGCCGTTCATGTAGCTGTTCTCCGGGTCCGCGAGGAACAGCGCCGCGACCGCGATCTCGTCCACCGTGCCGGGCCGGCCGAGCGGGACGTGGTCGAGCATCCGCTGCACCGATTCCTTGAACAGCCCGTCGTCGCCGTAGAAGAGCTTTCGCGTACCTTCGGTGAGTGTCGAGCCGGGCGCGATGCCGTTCACCAGCACTCCGTGCGGCCCCAACTCCAGCGCCATCGCCTTCGTCAGGTTCACCACACCGGCCTTCGCCGCGACGAACGCGCACTGCAACCGCAGCGGCACCAGCCCCGCGATCGACGCGATGTTGATGATGCGCCCGCTCTTCTGCCCGCGCATGACCGCTGCTGCCGCCTTGCTCATCTCGTACAGACCGGTCAGGTCCACCGCGAGGATGCGGTCCCATTCGTCGCGCGGGAACTGGTCGATGGTGACGCGGTGCGCCATCGTGTTCACGCCCGCGTTGTTCACGAGGATGTCGAGCCGGCCGCACTCCGCGACGACCTGTTGAATGACGGATGCGATCTGCTCCGGCTTCGTCACGTCGAGCTTCAGCGCGCGACCGTTGGGCGTCGCCGCCGCCGCAAGCCGCGCCTCTTCGAGAACGAGGTCGGTGTAGTAGACGACGCTGCCGTTCCGCGCGAGGCGGTCCGCGATGGCCTGCCCGATGCCGCGGGCCGCGCCAGTCACCAGGCTCACCGTCCCGCTCAGGTCGCACGTCATCGGTTCTCCCTCAACTTGAGACCCACGGGGCCGGGTTCTCGACGCACGCCACCAGCGTTTGCAGGAACCGCGCGGCCGGTGCGCCGTCCACGATGCGGTGGTCGAAGGTCAGGCTGAGCGTGACCAGATCGCGGCCGACGACGCGGTCGCCGTCCATCACCGGGCGGCGCTCGATGCGGCCGACGCCGAGGATCGCACACTGCGGCGGGTTGATGATCGGCGTGAACGCGTCGATGCCGAACGCGCCGAGGTTCGTGATGGTGAAGCACCCGCCGGTCACGTCGCGCAGGGTGAGTTCGCGGTTCCGCGCCCGGTCGATCAGCTCGCGCGACCGCGCCGCGACTTCGCGCAACCCCAGCGCGGGCACGTCGCGAATCACCGGCACCGTCAAGATCGGGTCGGTGTCCACGGCAATTCCGATGTCAATACTCGCGGCGGGCACGATCTCGTCTTCCGTCCACCGCGACGCCAGCAACGGGTGTTCCTGGAGCGCGACCGCGGCGAACTTCAGCAGAAAGTCGTTGTAAGCCGGCACCGGGTCGTTTCCCGCCGCTTTGAACTGCTTGCGGAGGCTCACCAAGTTCGTTGCGTCGGCAACCGTCGTGAGTGTAACCGCTGCCGTCGTCGCGCGGCTCTCCAGCATGCGTGCCGCGATGCTCTGTCTCGCCGCACTTAGCAGAAGCATCCGAGCCGCGTCTGGAGACGCCGGTTCGCGTGCTGCAACATCACGTTCGCGGACGCGGCCGTTGCGCCCGCTGCCGCGAACGTGCGCCGCGTCCACGCCCAGCCGCGCCGCGAGGCGCCGCGCGCGGGGCGTTATCGCGGGCGCGGTATTCGCCTCTTGGGAGGGCGAGGCTCCTGCCGAGTGGAACGGTATCGGCTCGGCAGTAGCCTCGCCCTCCCGCGGTGACGAGAACGGTATCGGCTCGGCAGGAGCCTCGCCCTCCCGCGGTGATGAGAACGGTACCGGCTCGGCAGGAGCCTCGCCCTCCCGTGGTGACGAGAACGGTATCGGCTCGGCAGGAGCCTCGCCCTCCCGTGGTGATGTCGGAAGGGCCGGCACCGCTTCGCCCGCTTGCAGCAAGTAGCCGATCACCGCGCCGACTGCGATCTTGTCGCCCGGCTGCGGGCCGTCGGCGGGAATGTGGAGCTTGCCCGCGTCGAGGCTCTCGATGTCCTCGGTCGCCTTCTCACCTTCGAGCCGGAACACCGCGTCCCCGGACTTCACGGCGTCGCCGTCGGCCTTCAGCCACTCGACGAAGATGCCCTCTTCCATGTTCCAGCCGAGGCGCGGAATCGAAACGGGAATCGGCATGGGTTACTCCGCGAGCAGGTCGCGAACCGCCTTCGTCACGGCGTCGGTATCCGGCACGACGGCGGCTTCGAGCGGCGGGCTGTACGGCGTCGGCGTGTGAAGCCCGTTGACGCGGCGGATCGGCGCGTCGAGTTCGTCGAAGAAGCGGTCCGCAACCTGTGCCGCGATCTCCGCGCCGATACCGTACAGTGCGAACGCCTCGTCAACAATCAGGAGGCGCCCGGTCTTCGCGACCGACGCGCCGATGGTTTCGACATCGAGCGGGGCGACCGTTCGCGGGTCGATTACCTCCACCGATACGCCTTCGCGCGAAAGCGCGTCGGCGGCCTCGAGCGCCCGCGGCACCATCCGCCCGACGGCGACGACGGTGACGTCCTTCCCCGCGCGGACGACTGCGGCAACGCCGAACGGGATTTCGTATGCGGCCTCCGGCACCGGTCCCTTCAGCGTGAGCAACTCGCGCGGTTCGAGGAACATCACCGGGTCGTCGCACCGGAGCGCGTGGTGAAGCAGTCCCTTCGCGTCGTAGGGCGTGGACGGCACCACGACCCGCAAGCCAGGGAAGTGCGCGTACATCGATGCGTAGTTGCCGGAATGATGCGTCGCGGCAGAGTGACCGATGCCGATGCACCCGCGCAGCAGGATCGGCATCTTCAGCCGGCCGCTGCTCATGTACTGCATCTTCGCGATCTGGTTCACGATCTCGCCGACGCCGTCGAGGACGAAGTCGGCGAACATGAAGTCGATGACCGGGCGGGTGCCGGTCATCGCGGCGCCGCACCCGAGGCCGACGAACCCGCGCTCGGCGATGGGCGTGTCGCGCAGCCGCTCCGGCCCGTACTTCTCGTACAGTCCCGCGGTCGTCTTGAAGTTGCCGCCGCGAACCCCGATGCCTTCGCCCAGCACGAAGATGCCGGGGTTCGCGGCCATCTCCGCGGTGAGAGCTTCGAGCGTCGCCTGCGCGTAGCTGATGACGCGCCCGCCGGGCGCGGGCGGTGGGGCGACGCGGCGCGGTTCCGCGTAGATGTGCGCGGTCGCGGTGGACGCGTCGGGCCACGCGCCCGCTTCCGCCTCGCGCTGTGCGGCCTCGACTTCCTTCTGAACTTCGGTGTCGATCACGTCGAGCGCCGCTTGCGGCTTCGCGGCAATCACGGCGCGGAGGCGGTCGATGGGGCACTTCGCCTTCCAGCCGTCCACGTCTTCGCGCGTGCGGTACGTGTAATCGCCCATGCCTTCGGCGTGCGGCCGGGTGCGGTACGTCTTGCACTCGAAGAGCGTCGGCCCGCCGCCGCTTCGCGCGCGCGCGACCGCTTCACCCGCGGCGGCGCGGATCGCGAGAACGTCGTTGCCGTCGAGTTCGACGCCGGGGATGCCGTAGGCCGCGCCGCGCGACGCGACGCTTGGGTTGCCCGCCGCGTAGGCGAACGGCACTTCGGTGGCGAACTGGTTGTTCTCGCACACGAACAGCACCGGCAGTTTCCAGATCGCGGCAAGGTTGACGCCTTCGTGGAAGGCCGCGTTGTTCACCGCGCCGTCGCCGAAGAACGCGACCGCGACGTTGTCCGTCTTCCGCAGCGCGAAGCTGTAGCCCGCGCCGGCGGCTTGCAGGATGCACGGGCCGACGATGCCGCTCGTGCCCATCATGCCGACTTCCGGCGAGAACAGGTGCATGCTCCCGCCGCGGCCGTGCGAGCAGCCGGCGGCGCGGCCGTACAGCTCCGCGATGAGCTGAAGCGGCGGAACGCCCTTCGCGAGCGCGTGCCCGTGGCCGCGGTGCGTGCTGAACACCACGTCCTCGCGCCGCAGGTGCGCGCACACGCCGACCGCGATGGCCTCCTGGCCGACGTACGTGTGGCACGCCCCGTGAACGAGGCCGCGCTGGTGCGACTTCGCCAGTTGCTCCTCGCACCGGCGGATGAGGAGCATCTGCCGGTAGAGCCGGAGCAGTTCTTCAGACGATGGCGGGTTCGCGGTCACGGTCGTTCGCTTCTCGTGGGTCGTGCGAAGAACCTAACCCCCCGGCCCCCTTCCCTAAGAAGGAAGGGGGAGCCAGAGGTTCCGGTTCTACCCCCCCTTCCTTC
>JAYUBA010001062.1:0-4212 GCA_043741075.1 Frigoriglobus sp. | reverse complement strand
TTCACCGCGCGCTGACGTTTCACCCCTCACCCGGCTCGAAGACTCGCCACCCTCTCCCGCAAGGGGAGAGGGCGAAGAGAGGTCGCGGGGCGCGGGGTTTCCGCTAACCCTACCCAGCACCACCAGCGCGGAGCGGTCGGCGCTGGTCGCGGTGCTCACGGCCGGATCGACAGACAGGATCACCGTTTCACACTCCGCCTGCTCGGTCCAGAACTGCACCCACCCGGCGCGGATCGGCGTATCCTCCTCGGCCACGGGCACGAGCCGATAGCCGCGAGCGAACGACGCGGAACCGATCTCCTCCTTCCGCACCCGCAATCGCTCCGCGGACCACTTCTCCGCCCACACCGGCTCGAAGTCCGCGCCCACCGCCTCACGGAAGTGCGCGTACGCCGGGTTCCGCTTCAGCCGCTCGTTCAGGTCGTCCAGGTGCCAGGGCGTGAACAGCCCCCAGAACCGGCCATCGGGTTCAAGCAGGTTCATGAGGTTGTTGGCGAAGTAGTCCGCCACGCGATCGCGTTCGGCCCGGCTGTGCAGCGAGCGCACATCGACCACGTCGTCGCACACGAGCAGGTCGGCGCGCGTGCCGGTGCTCCCAGCCCCAATGCCGAACGCCGCGACGCTCGGGCCGATTACGTCGGCGGGCCGCGCGATGGTGAAGGCGTCCGCGGCCCACGGCTCGCCCGGCTTCAGGTGCGGGAAGACCAGCCGGACGCGGACATTGTTCGCGATCGCGGCGCGCAAGAAGCGGCTGCGCTCCGCGGCGACGGCGCCCGTCGCGCAGATGATCTTCACGCGCAGGGCCGGATTGTGGCCGAGTTCCCAGAGGATGCGCCCGCACACCTGGAAGCTCTTCCCGTGGTCGCGTGGCAGTTCAACGAGCGCTCGCGGACGGTCGGTGAGGAACTGCTGGAGCCGCTCGTGAACCGGAGCGAGTTCGATCGGGTTACCCGACGCATCAGTGAGGCAGGCGCGGATGAAGAGGCACGGGTCAGCTTCCGCCAGCGGCTTCATCACCTTGTACAGCAAGGCGCTGCGGTACTCGGGCGTTGAGCAGATTGGCAGCGAGTCGGATGAGTTGGTCACGGGGGTGGGCCTCCACGAAAGCGGCGATGAGTTGGGCGTCGCTTGGCGGCGGGGGAGCCGCGAGCGCAGCCGCGCGAAGTTCGATCTTGGACAGTTCGAGCCGCTGGTAGATGAGGCGCCACGCGGCCTGCTGGCGAAGTTTGTCGTTCCCTGTGCGGACGAGCTGGCGAAGGATGAAAACGCTCTCGGCCGCGGCGTCGTCGATCACGCGACGGCCGGCGGCGCGCATCGCGGCGTCCCAGCGATCCGGGTACATCAGCGGCCACTTGCGAACGGTGTGCGGCGACCGACAGACTTTCATTCCGACCACGTCCCAACTGCCGCCCTCCGCGCGGGCCTCGGCGGCGCGCGCCAGGACGGACTCCGAGGGCGGTTTCCTCGCGGGCATGGCATTCTCCGGGTTGTGGGATGCTCGGCGACGTGCGAGCGGAGACGTGCGACAACGCGGCTCTACTCAATTACTGTGCTATAGTGTACAAAAGTAAAGTATCAGAAGTGAGAAAACGTGGCGCGACCAATGGGGTGCTGAACCGGGTCAAACCATCACACACCACATTCCGTTACTGCCCCTCTTCGCCCGCGGCGGCAGTTCGGTTGTGAGGGTCGCGCCGGTCGGGGGTAAGATGGAGAAGTCACGGAAGTCGCCCACGGACGTTGTGGGACGCCACGCGACCGGATAGGCTGATACCGTTGGACGCCTCGTTCATTCCACTCATTCAGGGGCATCCGGCCGTGGACGACACCCCGTTCACCGCGGTGGACCGCGACCTGCTCAAGCGGTGCCTGCACCGCGAGCCGGGGTCGTGGAACGACTTCGTGGACCGCTTCCTCAGCCTCATCTACCACACCATCGGGTACACCGCACACCTGCGCAGCGTGCGGGTCGGCCCCGAAGACGTGGAAGACATCGCCGCGGAAGTGCTGCTCCAACTCGTCGCCAACAACTTCCAGACGCTCCGCGAGTTCCGCAAGGAGTCCAGCCTCGCCACGTACCTCACCGTGATCGCCCGGCGCATCTGCGTCCACGAACTCGCGCGGCGGCAGAAGGTGCGCGACGCGATCAAGCGCGGCGACTCGCGACTGGCCGAGCCGGAGCCGGACGACTCCCCGGCCGCGCACAAGGGCATCGAGAGCCTGGAGGAAGTCGAGAAGTTGCTCCGCCGGCTCAAGGGCCAGGAGCGGGAGATCGTCCGCCTGTACTACCTCGAAGGGCGCACCTACGAGGAGATCAGCACCGAGACCGACGTGCCGGTAAACACGATCGGTGCGACGCTGTCGCGGGCGCGGAAGAAGTTGCGCCAGATGGCCGCCCCGTCCGGCACCGAACTGATGGCGATGCGCGACCCGACGCCCAACCCTTCGGCCCGGCCGAAGGGCGCGAAGCCGGCCGCGCCGCCCCCGCCGACGGCCGTCATCAAACCGACGAAGCCGAAGATGAACCCGCACTCGGGAGACAAGACCGAGACGGGCGGGTGAGCCGGCCGTCGCACCGACGCCCGCCGTGCGGGGCCATTCCTTCACTCACTTCGTGCGTCCCTCCGTTCGTGGCTCGTGCCCCATTGTTTCCGCCCGCGCGCCGGCGCACAATACACCACCTCCTCAACTCATCATCCGCCACCCATCCTCGGAGCCGTCATGCCGCCGCGCGTCCCGTTCTCGCGCCTCCTGCTGTCCGCCGCGGTCGGCGGGCTGTGCCTGTTCCTCACGAACCGCGCGCCCGCCGCGCCGCTCGAAGTCGCCCCGCCGCCGCACATGATCGCGGGCGACGTGGACCGCGCGCTCATCGCCGAGGTGAAGGCGCGGTCCGAACTGATGACGAACCTGGAGTACCTGTCCGATCACATCGGCGGGCGGCTGACCGGCTCCGCGAGCCTGGAGAAAGCGAACAAGTGGGCCGCGGAGAAGATGAAGGGGTACGGCCTGGAGAACGTGCGGCTGGAGCCGTGGGAGATCCCCTACGGTTGGGAGCGCGGCCCCGCCAGCATGAAGCTCGTCGAGCCGGACACCGGCCGCACGCTCCTCATCGCGTCCCGCGGGTGGACGCCCGGCACGAAGGGCAAGATCACCGCCGACGTGGTGCTCGTGAAGAACCCGCGGACGACCGACGACCTGAAGCCGTACAAGGGGAAGCTCAAGGGCGCGGTGGTGCTGCTCGCCGAACCGACCAAAGTGGCCCCAGTCACGGACCTGAACTACGGCCCGGCGGCCGGGGCGAAAAAGGACGAGAAGCGCGAGCGCCCGCCGAGCGACGCGTTCGTCAAAGAACTGATGGGCTTCCTCAAGGCGGAAGGGGTCGCGTGCCAGGTGACCGACGCGGGCAAGCCCCACGGGCTGCTCGTCACCACCGGCGGCTGGGGGGCGGACCGCGCCGCGGCGGAAGAGGGGTTCCCGCGGGTGTTCATGGCGCACGAGCACTACGCACTCCTCCACCGACTCGCGACCCGCGACGGCGCGACCACCCGCGTCGAGGTCGAGATCGCCAACACGTTCATCCCCGGCCCGATCACGGTTTACAACACCATCGGCGAGGTCCGCGGGGGCGAGAAACCGGACGAGGTCGTGGTGGTCGGCGCGCACCTGGACTCGTGGGAACTGGGCAGCGGCACCACCGACAACGGCACCGGCAGTTGCGTGGTACTCGAAACCGCGCGGGCGGTCGCGGCGCTGGCGAAGCAGGGCCAGCGGCCGAAGCGCACGATCCGCTTCTGCCTGTTCACCGGCGAGGAGCAGGGGCTGTACGGCTCCCGGCGGTACGTCGAGAAGTACAAGGCGGACATGCCGAAGCACTCGGTCGCGCTGGTCCACGACACCGGCACCGGGAAGGTGCTGGGGTTCGGCACGCAGGGCCGGAAGAACATCGTCCCGGTGCTGGAGCCGCAGCTCGACTCGCTGAAGGCCGTGGACGGGTGGAAGGGGCTGGACACCGGCGGCATCGGCGGCACGGACCACCTGCCGTTCGAGGGCGCCGGCGTGCCGGGGTTCGCGTGCCGCCAGGACATGGACGAGTACCGGCTCACGCACCACACGCAGAGCGACACGTTCGACAAGGCGAAGGGGCCGAACCTGATCCAGGGCGCGCAGGTGATGGCGGTGACCGCGGTGCGCATCGCGAACCTGCCGGACCTG
>JAYUBA010001061.1:0-4218 GCA_043741075.1 Frigoriglobus sp. | reverse complement strand
CGGCGTGGACCACGTCCACGCGACGCCCGCGACACTCAGCCCGACGAGCGCGAACAGCCCGAACGTGCCGGCGTAGTATGGGCGGCGCGACCCGGACGGCCGCGACGCGGCCAGCGCGGCCCCGCCGATGCACAGCGCGAACAGCGCCACCGCCAGCGCCGGCAGCCCCCACGACGGCGGGCGCGTCGGCCGCGTCTCGAACGGGTACAGTTCGGCCGCGGCGGTCGTGTGCTTCGCCTCCGCGTCGGCCGCGGCGGTTTGCGCGGCGGTCAGTTTCGCCACGGCGTCGGCGGCGCCGTTGCGCCGGTCCCAGTCGGTTTCCGCCGCGGAGCGCGCGAGCGCGGCCGCTTCGAGCTTCGGCAGGAACTCCGCGTGGACCCGCTGTTCTTCGAGCTTGTACAGCGCGAACGGGGCCGATGTGCGCTGCCCGTGGGCGACGAGCATCTTGTCCACGTCCGGGTTCGCCGCGTCGGCCGGGGCGGCGTTCTGCTCCGCGAAGCGTCGCCAGCCCTGTGTGCCGAGCAGCAGGTCGAGTACCTCGCCGGCCCGCGCGTGGTCGGTCAGCATGAAGTCGGCGTGCTCCAACTCCGCCGGGTGCTTCACTTCGCCGGAAAGGAGGAAGTGCGTCTGCATGAGGCGGTCGGTCTTGTTGTCGGCCATCGCGATGACGCTGCGGTTGACCACGCCGACGAGCAGCACGGCGGGAACCGGCGTCTCCTTCTCGTTGAACGCGGACAGTTCCAGCCGCACCTTACCGGCGGGCGCGTACCGGGTTCGGTCCGGGTTCGCGTTCAGGATGAGTTGCTCGGCCGACTTGCGGAAGACGAGCCGCTCGGCCCGCGGGATCAGGCTCGCGCGCCCCTCGCCCGCGGCACCCTTCGGTTCCTCGAACACGGTGACGCGGGTGACGCCGCCGGCGGTGTCGTCACCCTTGAGCAACACTTCCACCGGCTTGCCCGCGGTCACGTCGAGTTTCTGGTGCGCGACGAGCCGGCCGCGGGCGTACGCGCCGACGTGCAGCGTCTTCGTGCCCTGTCCGGTCTGAAGGCTGACGCGGATCGCGCCGCCTTGGGCGGTCACGGCGTCGAGCGAAGTGAGCGCCACGCCGTCGGCCTTCGCGGCCGGGAGCGGGAACCCGTCCTTCGTCGGTTCGGCGATGCCGGTCGGGGTGACGAGCTTGAGGAAGTACTTCGCGCCGGCCTTCGGCGTGAGCGAGAACGAGCCGTGCCCGCGGTTCACGCCGGGGTTCTCGGCGTCCGTGGCCGTGTCGGCGGCGACGACCTTGCCCGCGCCGTCGGTGATGAAGCCCTTCACGTCGGCCGGCTTGCCGTGCTGATTAAGTACCGAAAAGTAGACGCGGCCCGGCACGCCGTCGATCAACTCCCCGCCTTCGGGGAAGAACTCGACCGCGAGGTTCCGGGTGACGAGCGGGATCGGCCGCACGATCGGTTCGGCGTCGCTCCCGTCTTTGATGTTGAGACTGAGCGTCGCCGCCGGCGGCGCGTCCTTCTTGGCCTTCTCGAAGAGGTCGGCGGGCAGCGCAAACCGCACGTCGAGGACGGCCTTGGTCGCGCCGCGCTCGGCCGGGACGATGGCGAACGTCGCACCGTCCAACCTGTAGAACTCGCGGCCATCGACCGTGGCGACAACGGTGGCCTTCGCGTCCTTCATCGGGCCGCCGGCCGTGCGGGAGACTTCGATGCGGGCCTGCACCGTGTCGCCGGGGCCGTAGCTCTTGCCGTCGAACTCCAGCTTCTTCTCGAACGTGTCCGGCACGTACCGGTTCACGAGGAACTTGCGCGTCTCGAGCAGCACCTCGCGGCCGGTCCCGCTCTCCGTCTCGAACAGGTCGAGCTTATACTCGCCGCCGGGCGCGTCCGGGGAGATCGTGTGTTCGCCGACGCCGATGCCGCGGAGCGGCTTGTTGTCCGGCCCCATCACCGGCTGAAGGTTGTTCAGCAGCCGGCCGTTGCCCTCGTCGAGCGGGGTGACGGCGTCGCCGGGATCGCGGAGGCGGAACTTCAAGTTGAGGTCGTGCGCCGGCGGCTGGAGGCTGGCGCGGTCGAGGGTGAGCGAGCGGAAGCGGACCGTTTCGCCCGGCTTGTAGAGCGGCTTGTCGGTCGCGAGGTGGGTGACGTACACCGGCCGCGCGAGCGGGATGCGCTCGCTCAGGATGCCCTTGCGGTCGTCGTCGGCGAGCGCGGACACTTCGAGGAACAGTTCCGTGCCGGGCTTCACCTTCGCCCAGAACGCGAGCGGCAGTTCGAGCGTGGTCGTCGCGACCGGTTGCTCGTGCGTCTGCTTGAAGAGTTCCGCGTCCTTCGCGTCCTTCACGACGACTTCGAGTTTCTTCGCCTTGGTGACCGCGCCGTGACGGTTGAGGGTCTCGATCTTCCAACTGTTCGGCGCGCCCGGTTGGATGCGGGCCGGCCCGGTAAGCCGCACGGAGAAGTCCTTGTCTTCGAGCACCTTGCGGGCGTTCTGGAGCGCCTCTTGGCTGGCCCGCGTGAGCGCCTGTTCGGCGGCAGTGCTGCGGGTCAGTTCGGCCCGCGACGCGTCCTGTGCCGCCTTCTGTTCGGCCTGGAGGTTGGCGAGTTCGGCCTTCGTTTTGTCGCGTGCGGCCTGTTGGGCCTGTGCGTCGCGGGACTTCTCGTACCAGTTGGCGAGCTGGTACGCGGCGGGCGCGCCGAGGAGGACCGCGAGGGCGAGCGAGACGACCCGCCAGCGGAGCCAGAAGCCCGTGTTCGGGGCGTCGTCCGGGTCGGGCAGCGGGTCGGGTGTGCGGCGCATGTTCGGTCCCCCGCGGGCTTCATGGAGGTAACGGGATGCACGCTACAGGCGAGCGGCGCTCGCGTGACGTGGTCGTGCGTCTCGACACTTCCGACGAGCGGCGACCGGCAACCGATTGTGTTCCGGCGGAAAAAAGAGTTCAATGAGGGGATTCCGGAACTCATCCTTTCCCACGAGGCTCCGTCATGCCGAAGCGAGCGACCGCAACCGCCCTCCTGTTCGCGCTGCTTCTGTTCGCCGCCGCGCCGGCCGCGGAGCCGCTCCCCGGCACACCACCGCCGCCGAAACTGCCCGCGATCGACCCGACAAAGCTGTCGGACCCGAAGGAGGCGGCCCGCACCGCGGCGCAACTGGAAAAGGACTACCCCGCGGCCTCGCGCCCGGAGGCCGTGAAGATGCTGATCGCGGTCCTTCGCGGCAACGGTATGACCGGCAACGAGGGCTGGTTCGGCCCGGCGGAGAGCCGCTTCGGCTGGAAGTGGCTGGCCGAGCGGCACGGGGTCGATCCGGCGAAGGGGGCGATCGCGAAGGACAAGTTCCGCGGGCCGGCGGACCTGTTCGCCCGCCTGGACCGCGACGGCGACGGCCGCATCGTCGCGGGCGATTTCGACTGGTCGGAGAAGAACCCGTTCGTGGTGCAGTCGAACCTCGCGACGCGGTTCTTCCGGCGCATGAACCCGCGCGGCGACGGCAAGCTGTCGAAGGACGACGTGGACGCGTTCTTCGAGCGCGCGGCGAAGGGGAAGGATCACGTCACGCCCGACGACCTGCGGGCCGCGCTGCTCGCCAGCGGCCCCGGCGGGTTCCTGCCGGGCGACGCCCCGACGCTGGAGGTGCTCGTGAAGGGGCTGTACGCCGGCGAACTCGGGTCGATCCACGAGGGGCCGAAGGTCGGCGGGGCCGCGCCGAACTTCGCCCTCAAGACGCTCGACGGCAAGGAGACCGTGCGACTCTCGAAGTTGATCGGGCCGAAGCCCGTGGTACTGGTGTTCGGCAACTTCACCTGCGGCCCGTTCCGCGCGCTGACCCAGGACGTGGACGCCGTCTATCACCGGCACAAGGACGCCGCGACCTTCGTGATGGTTTACGTGCGCGAGGCGCACCCGACCGACGGGTGGGCGATGGCGTCGAACGCGAAGGCGGGCGTGGAGGTGAAGCAGCCGACGACCTACGACGAGCGCGCGAAGGTGTGCGGCCTCTTCGCCGCGAAGCTCAAGCCGAGTTTCCCGGTGCTGGTGGACGAGATCGACGACCGCGTGGGCAACGCGTACAGCGGGATGCCGGGCCGGCTGTACGTGATCGACGCCGCGGGTAAGGTCGCGTACAAGAGCGGGCGCGGGCCGTTCGGGTTCCTCGCCGGCGAAATGGAGCAGGCGCTCGCGATGGCGCTGCTGGAGGCGGCCCCGGAGAAGAGGTAACGGGTGTGGT
>JAYUBA010001060.1:0-4219 GCA_043741075.1 Frigoriglobus sp. | reverse complement strand
TAGGACAGGCTTCCAGCCTGTCCCGACGGAACAACAGGACAGGCTGGAAGCCTGTCCTACTTTTTGACCACCTGATCGTCTACCCCGATGAAGTGCTTGCCGTCGCGGATGGTGACCCGGAAAATCGTCTCCTCGATGTCCTCCGCCCGGCGGTTGCGGAAGCCCGTCTCCTTACGAGCCAACTCGTCTTCGAGACCCTTCGGGAAGAACGCCCAGAACGCCTTCGGCTGACCGGGGGACTTCACGCCGAGCGTCGCGAGCACGTCCCGCACCTGGTCGCGGCGGTTGTCGCTGAACTGAATCTTCCCCGCCAGCCGTTTCAGGTCGGTATCGCTCGCCACCGCCTGCGCGCCGGGGTTGCCCAGGTCGCGGATGATGACGCACTTCTTGTCGTCCGGCGGGAGCGGGATCAGAACCTCCGCGCCCATCGCCTGAAGTTGCTCGACGTAATCCTTACCGCCCGCGACGCGGAACCGCAGCACCCAGCGCAGGCCGCGGGCGCGCGTGGAGTCGGCCCCGGTGCCGCCCGGCCCCGTCCCCGCCGTCCCGTCGGCCCCGCTGCCCGCCTGGTTCCCCTCGCCCTTCCGCCCGCCCACGCCGAGCAACTTCTGGCGGATGCTCTCGTCGAGTTGGCTGTACGCGGCGGCGTTCGACGACGCGATCGGCATCTTCCCGTTGTCGTCCAGCACGATCTTCTGAATGCTCTCCTTCGCCTCGCTGAGCGCCTGTGGGGTCGGGAGATTGGCCTGCGCGGCCTTGAACGGGTCCACGTCACGGACCACGTCCGGGTCGGCACCGCCGGAGCCGGCCGAGCCGTCGCCCGCGTCGTCGATCCCGCCCACCTGCATCAGCTTCAGCGGCGGGCCGGAGCGGTCCGCGCCGTCGCCCATCAGCCCGACCAGGATGTACACGAGCACCGCGAACACGACGACGTGCAGGAACACGGTGGCGACGGCCGCCAGCGGGAACTCGAGCCGCTTGTTGTACCGGTCCCAGAACTCCTCCTCCGGCGGACCGGCCACCGCGACCTCGTCGGCTTCGTCGGCGAGCGCGGCGCTGTCCTTCGGGTTCGGGTTGGGCCTCGGCGTCGTCGGTGCGGGCATGACGGAACCTCGCGCGGGGATGTGTCCAGTAGCACTAACATACCCGCGCCGCAGGCGTTTGTGAACTTGGAATAAAACAAGCCCCAGGACGGCCGTCCTGGGGCTTGCGAAACTTCCCACTCAGGAAGCTTCGGCAATTACTTCTTCACCTCGTACTCGGCGTCGATCACGTCGTCCGGGCCGTCCTTCTTGCCCTCCGGTGCCGGGCCGGTGGGGCTGCCCTGCGCGCCGGCCTTCGAGTACAGGTGCTGGGCCATCGCCCCGGACGCCTGCTCCAGTTCCGCCGTCGCCGCCTTCACCGCCGCCAGGTCGTTGCGGCCGATCGCTTCCTTCACCTTGGCGACGGCCGCTTCGATCGGGGCCTTGTCCGCGTCGGTGATCTTGTCGCCGGCCTCCGTGAACATCTTCTCGATCTGGTGGATGCGGCCCTCGGCGGCGTTCTTCGCGTCCGCGAACTCGCGCTTCTGCTTGTCCTCGTCCGCGTGCAGTTCCGCGTCCCGCTTCATCTTCTCGACTTCCTCCTTGTTCATGCCGGACGCACCCTCGATGCGGATCTGTTGCAGCTTGCCGGTGCCCAGGTCCTTCGCGGACACCGACAGCACGCCGTTGGCATCGATCTCGAACGCCACCTCGACCTGCGGCACCTGCCGCGGGGCCGGCGGGAGGCCGTCCAGGTGGAACGTGCCGATCTTCTTGTTGTCCTGGGCCATCGGCCGCTCGCCCTGGAACACCTGCACCTCGACGGACGGCTGGTTGTCCACCGCGGTGGTGAACTTGTCGCTCGCCCGCTTCGGGATCGTCGTGTTCCGCGGGATCATCACCGTCATCACCCCGCCGAGCGTTTCCAGGCCCAGCGACAGCGGCGTCACGTCGAGCAACTGGATGTCGGCCGCGGCACCGAGCAGCAGTTGCGCGCCCTGAATCGCCGCGCCGATCGCGACCACCTCGTCCGGGTTCACCCCGCGGTGCCCCTCCTTGCCGAAGATCTCCTTCACGAGCTGCTGCACCCGCGGCATCCGCGTCATGCCGCCGACCATCACGATCTCGTCGATCTGGTTCGGCGAGAACTTGGCGTCCTTCAGGGCCGCGAGTACCGGCTTCTTGCACCGCTCGATCAGGTGCTCCACCAGCCGCTCGAACTGGTTCCGGTTGATGTTCGTGACCAGGTGCAGCGGGGTGCGGTTCTCGTCCGCCGTGATGAACGGCAGGTTGATGTCCACGTTCACCTGGAGGCTCAGGTCCTTCTTCGCCTGCTCGGCGGCCACCTTGAGCCGCTGCATCGCCATCGCGTCCTTCCGCAGGTCGATGCCGTTCTGCTTCTTGAACTCGTCGGCGATGTGGTCGATCACCACTTGGTCGAAGTCGTCGCCGCCCAGGTGCGTGTCGCCGTTGGTGCTCTTCACCTGGAACACGCCGTCCTCGCCGACATCCAGAATGGAGATGTCGAAGGTGCCGCCGCCGAGGTCGAACACCGCGATCTTCTCGTCCTTCTTCTTTTCGAGCGCGTAGGCGAGCGCGCCCGCGGTCGGCTCGTTGATGATCCGCATCCGCTGCTTGACGACCTTGCCGTCCTTACCGCGGATCTCGTACTCGGTGTCGAAGCCGGCGACGGCCGCGGCGTCGATGGTCGCCTGGCGCTGCGCGTCGTTGAAGTACGCGGGCACGGTGATGACCGCCTTGCGGACGGTCTGGCCGAGGTACGCCTCCGCCGCTTCCTTGAGCTTGCGCAGGATCATCGCGGAGATTTCCGGCGGCGAAAACTGCTTGCCGTCGATGTCCACCTTCACGAGGTCGTTCGGCCCGCCGACGAGCTTGTACGGGACGAGCTTTTCTTCGCTCTCGACCTCGTTGTGCCGCCGGCCCATGAACCGCTTGATCGAGTAGATCGTGCGCTTCGGGTTGGTGACCGCCTGCCGCTTGGCCTGATCGCCGACCAACCGGTCGCCCTTGTCGGTGAACGCGACCACGGAGGGGGTGAGCCGGTTGCCGTCCTGGTTCGGGATCACCTTCACCTCGGTGCCGTCCATCACGGCGACGACCGAGTTCGTGGTGCCCAAGTCGATGCCGATGATCTTTTCTTCCGCCACGTAATAGCTCCTGAGAGTGTGGTTGTGTTGTTGTAGGGTGTTAGTCGGCGTCCAGGCGCTGAAGATAGACGTTTAGCGTCGGCCCTGGTGGGGCCAGGTGTTGCCCCGCCGGGGCGACCGCTAAACGGGAACCTCGAAAACCTGCGGCACCTCGTGTGCAATCATTCCCCCAATTGGATGGGAGAAGCCCCCTTGCGATTCAGCACGTTTTTGCTATTCGCTGCAAGCACCGTGCCGGCATCAAAACCGTGGCTCCGAGCGCTCCGCAACCTTCGCTCGAATCGCAACTTGTGTCAGAAAAATCCCACAAGAATCGAACACCCACTATGCCCCACCTGTCAATTCGGCAGTCGCGGCGCAACTCTCCTCCAGTAATGGGATTGTGTTCGGCGCGAATCTCGCCGTAGCCGCTACAACCGGCACGTCCGACCGCATCAACTTCCACAGACGTGTCCCCCGTTCGTTGACGCACCCTTGCCGCACCGGTAGATTCACCACATTCGGCAGACCTTCCTTGTAGGGCCAGCCATGGCGCGCAAGAGCGAATCCGGTTCGAGTCAGCCACCCGACAAGTCGGCCGCGCACCTCACCGCGTTGCGCGGCCAGATCGACAAACTCGATCTGAACATCGTGGAGTTGCTCAACAAGCGGGCCGCGGTCGCCGCGCAAATCGGGAAGGTGAAGGCCGACCAGGGCGGCAACGTGTTCTCGGCCGCGCGCGAAGAAGCGGTGCTCGGCGCGGTGCTCGCGGCCAACAAGGGGCCGCTCGACGTGGTCACCATCAAGGCCATCTTCCGCGAACTCATCAGCGGCTCGCGGGCGATCCAGAAGCAACAGAAGATCGCATACCTGGGGCCGGAATACAGTTACAGCCACCTCGCCGCAATCCAGCGGTTCGGCGAGGCGTCGCTGTACAACCGCACGGCGAACATCGCGGCCGTGTTCGAGGAGGTGATCCGCAAGCACGCGGACTTCGGCGTGGTGCCGCTGGAGAACTCGACCGACGGCCGCATCGCCGACACCCTCGAC